>JBOFCO010000224.1:0-1407 GCA_051646105.1 Paracoccaceae bacterium | reverse complement strand
GGCTTTCCATTGAACCGCAATTCCATCGGTCTTGGGGTGCTGGCCGCGATCGGGCTGTGGGCCTTTGCCTCGTTCTATACGGTGAAACCAGAAGAAAAGTCGGTGGAACTGTTTCTTGGCGAACGCTCGGCGGTGGGGGAGCCCGGACTGAATTTCGCGCCTTGGCCTTTCTATACCTACGAAGTCATCGCGGTAACGCCGGAACGGATCGAGGATATCGGCGTCGGCCAGACCGGTGGCGACGAGGGGCTGATGCTGACCGGCGACGAAAATATCGTCGATATCGATTTTCAGGTGGTCTGGAACGTTTCTGACCCCGAAAAGTTTCTGTTCAACCTGCGCGACCCCGACCTGACCATCCGATCGGTTGCGGAAAGTTCGATGCGCGAAATCATCGCGCAAAGTCAGTTGGCACCGATCCTGAACAAGGATCGTGGCGCGATTGCCGAGCGGTTGAAAATCCTGATCCAGAAGACGCTGGACAGTTACAACAGCGGGCTGAATGTGGTGCGGGTGAACTTCGACCGCGCCGATCCCCCGCGCGAGGTGATCGACGCCTTCAAGGAAGTGCAGTCGGCCGAACAGGAACGCGATCGCCTGCAAAAAGAGGCCGACGCCTATTCCAACAAGGTGGTGGCAGGGGCACGCGGCGAGGCGGCGGCCGTGCTGGAAGCGGCACAGGCTTACGGCGCCCAGGTTGTCAATCAGGCGGAAGGCGAGGCAAGCCGGTTCAGCGCGGTTCTGGCCGAATACCAGAAGGCGCCGGAAGTGACGCGCAAGCGGCTTTACCTTGAGACGATGGAAGAAGTGATGGGACGCGTGAGCAAGGTGATCATCGATGACAGCGCCGGTGGCGCACAGGGTGTGGTGCCCTTCTTGCCGCTGAATGACCTTGGTCGCGTTGGTCAGGGTGCCGCTGCGGCAGCGACGACAGGGGGGAACAACTGATGAACCGCTCAATGCTTCTGCTGCCCGCCGCCGCGATCCTTGTGGCCGGGCTTTTGTCGTCGGTCTTTATCGTGGATGAACGCGAAAAGGCGCTTGTTTTGCAGTTTGGCCAGATCACGTCAGTCAAGGAAGAGCCGGGGCTTTATTTCAAGATCCCGTTGATTCAGGAAGTTGTCCGCTATGACGACCGGATGCTGGGCCGCGACATCGAACCGCTGGAAGTGACACCTTCGGATGACCGCCGTCTGGTGGTAGATGCGTTCGCGCGCTACCGGATCGTTGATGTGAAGCGGTTCCGTCAGGCGGTGGGCGCGGGTGGCGTGGCCTTTGCGGAAAACCGCATCGACACGATCCTGCGCTCGCAGGTGCGCGAAGTGTTGGGCGCGGTCGACAGTTCTTCGATCCTGTCGGAACAGCGCGCAGCCTTGGCGCTGAAAATCCGCGATGCCGCGCGCACCG
>JBOFCO010000036.1:0-3448 GCA_051646105.1 Paracoccaceae bacterium | reverse complement strand
CTTCGTCGCAGAGCGATGCCTACAATAACCTTGCGCTTTCGGGCCGTGGGCAGGCGTTCAACGAACTCATGGCGCTGCGGAATCAGCCGATCAACGAAATCTCTGCCCTGATGAGCGGATCGCAGGTGAACATGCCGGGGTATCAGGTCAACAAGCCGGGCCAGATCGCCACGACCGACAATGCTGGCATCATCAACGCGAACTACAACCAGCAGGCCAACAACTACTCGGCCCAGATGGGGCAGTGGAATTCGGTGATGGGCGGTCTGTTTGGGCTTGGGTCTGCGGCGATCATGTCCGACCCGAAAACCAAGGAAGACGTGAAGAAGGTCGGCAAGACCGACGACGGCCAGAACGTCTATCAATTCCGCTACAAGACGGGCGGTCCGATCCAGATGGGCCTCATGGCAGACGAAGTGCAGAAGAAACGCCCCGAAGCCGTCAAGAAAATGGGCGGTATCCGGTTCGTGGACTACGGCAAGGCACTGAAGGGGGCGTAAATGCAGGGCTTCATTTTCGGCGGCGATACCGGGACAAGCTACGACGCCTTGCAGGCCAAGCGCCGCATGGCGGAACAGCTTGGGCTTGCGGCCCTGCAAGGTCCGCAGAACGTTGGGCAAGGGCTTTCCGCGCTTGGGGCTGCGCTGGCCTACCGCCGACTCATGGGCGACGTGACCAAAGGCGAGCAAGCCGGACGCGCGCAGGCCGAAAGCGCCCTGTCATCGCTGTTTGGTGGCGCATTGGCCGCGCCGCAAGGCCCTTCGTTCGACCAGCCGATTGTCCCGCAAGCCCCCGCCCCCGATCCGAACAACCCGCAAGGGATTGCCGGGGATACGATGCGCGCCCTTGGCCTTGCACCGGATGCGGCGATGATCCGCGCGAAGCTTGTCGAGCGCGGCCTGCCCGAGCATGTGGCAGACGGGTTCGTGATGAACTTCCAGGACGAAAGCGGCCTGAATCCCGGCATCAACGAAGCGGCCCCGCTTGTGCCGGGGTCCCGTGGCGGCTTTGGCCTTGCGCAGTGGACCGGCCCGCGCCGGGTCGCGCTGGAAAAGTTTGCCGCCGAACGCGGCGTTCCCGTTGACAACGTTGACCTGCAACTGGACTTCCTGATGACGGAGTTGCAGGGGCCGGAAGCGGCTGCGTGGAGCAAGATCGCGGGGGCAAAAGACCCTGGCTCTGCGGCTGCGGCGATCGCTACCAATTTCCTGCGCCCTGCACGGGAACATCTGGACCGCCGGGTTGCAGAATACACGGGCGGGCAACCTGCGCAGCCCGACATGGCGCAACTGGTGGGACTGGCGAACAACCCGTATCTCAACGAAGGCGAACGGTCGATCCTCGGAACGCTTCTACAGCAGCGCATTCAGGCGTCCGACCCTGCGTATCAACTCGACCTTGAGATGAAACGGGCGCAGTTGGAAGACCTGCGGTCGAGCGAGCAAGCCACGCTCGATCAGCGCAAGGCGCTGGCCGCCGAAGCCGGTCTGGCACCGGGGACACCGGCTTATCAGATGTATATCGCCACGGGCAGCCTTCCCACGCCGACTGGCGACACCGGATATGGCCTGACGCCCGTGTTCGGGCGGGACGAAAAAGGCAATCTGGTCATCATGCAGATCGGCGAAAACGGCACGGCGGTCAGAACCGAAATGCCTGAAGGTGTGCTTCCTGTGGCCCCGGAACAGCTTGCGCAAGACAAGGCAAAGGGCGCAGCGGTTGGAAAAGCGACAGGCGAAAGCCTTGCCGCCGCCGCAACGCAGGTCGAGAATGCAGACATCGCCCTGAAAGGCATTGAAGACATTCTGAACAACCCGGCGCTTGAACGCGGCACGGGCATGAGTTCTGTTTTCAATGCCATCCCCGGCACGAAGGGCTACGGCTTCCAGAGCCGGGTTGACCAACTCAAGGGCGGCGCGTTCCTTACGGCAATCCAGCAATTGCAAGGCATGGGGGCGCTATCCAACGCGGAAGGTGCGACCGCAACCGCCGCGATTGCCCGCCTCGATTCTGCGCAGACGACCGAAGACTTTGTGGCCGCGCTCAAAGACTATCAGTCGATTGTGCAGCGTGGCCGTGACCGTGCGGCCCAGAAAATGCCGCAAGCGACGGAACCCGCGCAGTCGATCACCGACGACGAACTGTTCCAGCAATACGGATTGACCCCCTGATGGCTACGTATGAAGAACTGATGTCCGCAGCCCGCAAGGCTCACGCTGCTGGCGACGCAAATGCCACCCGCAGGTTTCTTGAACTGGCGAAGGGCGCGAAAACATCGCCTGGCTTCCAAGACGACCTGAAAGGGCTTTCCGAAGCGTTCCAGACGGCGGCACAAGGCCAAGTTGGCCCGCCCATGCCGCCGGAAATGGCGTTGCGCCAACAGGCGGCGAAATACTTCGCGGAAAACGACCAAGGCGCGGCGATGGCTGGCGCTGGAGGTGTCGCGCAGGGCGGCACGTTCGGCCTGTCCGATGAAATTGCCGCGCGCATTCAGTCTATCCGTCCCGGTCTGGACTATGGGCAGGCACTTGCAATTGAACGCGGCAGGATGGACGCAGCGCGGGAGCAGCATCCCGTTGCCGCATATGGTGGAGAGGTTGCGGGCGCTGTTGCCGTCCCGGTTGGCGCGATTGGGACAAATGGAAGCCTCGCGGCGCGGGCCGGAAAATCCTCTGCCTTGGGCGCTATCCTCGGCGGCCTATATGGATTTGGTGCGGGGGAAGGCGGCGCGGCGAGCCGTATGGAATCTGCGAAAGACACCGGCATGATTGCCGGCGCAATCGGTGCCGCCGCTCCCGTTCTCGGAAATGCGCTGCAAGCCCTGCTGACGAACCGCGCTACGAACAAGGCCATTTCGCGCGCCGCCAGGACGGCCGATCCTGCTGCGGACGCGGCGGCGGCTTATCGTGCGGTGGACGATGCGAATGTGTCGATTCGGCAGCCGGATTTCTGGGCGATGGCGCAAGACACCATTGCTGGCATGAAGGCAAAGGGTCTTGACGCCGGTGGTGGTCTGCTCAGCCTTACGCCACAATCGGCGCGAGTTGCTGACATTATGACCGAGATGAGCGCCAAGCCCGGCCCAGTCAAATTCTCGGACATTGAATTGCTCCGCCGGAAGGCGGCAATTCCCGCCGGGAACGTGATGAACAAGACCGACAGCGCCTTGGGGTCGCAGGTTATTGGCCGCATTGATGATTTCATCAACAACTTGACGCCGGATCAAGTGGCGGCGGGCGATGGCGCGGCATTGGCCGAGAACATCAACAAGGCCCGATCTGCATATGCCAAGGCGTCCAAGATCGGCATGATTGAGGACGCGATTGCGAACGGCGAAAACTATCTCTCCGGCGCGTCAAGTGGCATTCGTAATCAGTTCCGCAGCATCCTCAAAAACAAGAAAATGTCGCGTGGACTGACGCCAGTGGACCGCAAAGCACTGGAGCGG
>JBOFCO010000127.1:0-1557 GCA_051646105.1 Paracoccaceae bacterium | reverse complement strand
CAAGGAACCGCTGCATCGAAAAGAACACGATCAGCGGCACCACGATGGACACAAAGGCCGAGGCTGACAGGATTTCCCAATCCCCCCCGCGCGATCCCATCAGGTTCACGATATTGCCCGTCAGCACCTGCTGGTCATTCGATGTGCCAAGGAACACCAAGGCCACCAGAAGGTCATTCCACGTCCACAGGAACTGAAAGATCGCAAAGGACGCCAGCGCCGGAAACGACAGCGGCAGGATGATCTTGACGAAAATCTGGAAATCCGTCGCCCCGTCCACCCGCGCGTTTTCGATGATGTCGCGCGGCAGACCCACCATGTAGTTGCGCAGAAGGTAAATCGCCAAAGGCAAGCCGAACCCCGTATGCGCCAGCCAGATGCCAAGGTATCCCTTGCCGATGCCGATGAAATTGTGGAACTGCAGCAGCGGGATCAGCGCCAGCTGCAAGGGCACCACCAGCAGGCCCACAATCGCCGCGATCAGCAGCGCCCGCCCCGGAAACTCCATCCAGGCCAGCGCATAGGCTGCAAAGGCGGCCACCAGAATAGGGATGATCGTCGCCGGGATTGCCACCGTCGCCGTGTTCACGAAGGCCTCAAAGATCGTCTGCCCCGCCAGCGGGCTGAACAGCACGTTGTTGTAGTTGTTCGTCGTGAAATCCGGCGGTGTCGCGGCCGATGCAAACACCCGCGGCATACGCGCGCCTTCTGTTGTCACCGGCGATGACAGCACATAGGCCCCGTTGTCCTGCACCGTCAGCGTCTGCCCGTCCGCCAGTGTCGCCACTGCCCCCGGTTCAAACTCCGTCGGCCGGTTCACATTCGTGCCCCATGCGCTGATCGTCGTTCCTTCGCCTTCAAAGAGGTTCCCCTCAATGACGAAGGCCCCGTCCTTCTCGACCTCATCCCCCTCAACCCGGATCGGCGACAGCTGCTGTTCCTGCGTTGAAAGCGCCTGCCACCAACCCGACCCTACAATCTGGTCCCCCGACCGGAAGGACGATACGAGCAGCCCGAACGTTGGCAGCACCCAAAGCAGCACCAGAAGTGCGGTGGAGATATGAACGGCCCAGACCAGAGCGGGCTTTTTCCCGGCGATGTTTTCCATGTCCCTGTCCCCGTTCAGCGCATTTCTTGGCGCGCGTTATAGATGTTCCAGATCAGGATCGGCGTGACCAAAAGCAGGATGATCATGGCCGAAGCCGACCCCACACCCCAATCCACCGCAACGAACAGCTTGTCATACATGTAGTTGGCCAGCACCTGAGTCTCCTGCTGGCCCCCCGTCATCGCCCGCACGATATCGAACACCTTCAGCACGGTGATCGTGATCGTCGTCCAGACCACTACAATCGTGCCCATGATCTGTGGCACCTTGATCTTGAAGAAAATCTGAAACGGGTTCGCCCCGTCGATGATCGCCGCCTCGATCGTGTCTTCCGGCACCCCGCGCAGGGCTGCCGACAGGATCACCATGGCAAAGCCCGTCTGCAGCCAGACCAGCACCGCCATCAGGAAGAAGTTGTTCCAGAACGGCACCTGCAGCCAGAACTGCGG
>JBOFCO010000175.1:0-4114 GCA_051646105.1 Paracoccaceae bacterium | reverse complement strand
TCGCCGCCTCGATATCCGCCCAGGCTGGGGCGCCCATGGCCATCAGCGCAAGCGCCATGGCGGTGGTAGTCTGACGCAATCTCATAGGTATTCCTCCCAGAATGATAAGTCGTCTGTTTGCCGGGGTTATCCCCCGGGTAGTCATGCCCTTTCAGACCCAGCGAAACACGGCTGCGGCGTAGATCAGGCAAAGGATCAGCGCGCCCCAAAGGGGCGGGCCGAAGACGGCGAGATAGGCGATACACAGGAACGCCGATCCCAGAAGCGAAATGAACAACCGATCCCCGCGCGTCGTCTCGATCCGCAGGATGCCGATGCGCGGGGTTTCGGGGTAGCGGATGGCAAGGACGGTCATGGTGATGAGCAGCCCTGCGATGACCCAGAAGAAAAGGGCCGTCGCAGCCGTCCATGCCATCCAGCCGCCCTCGATCATGGGGGCGGTCAGATCGAAGCCGTCCTCGGTCCGGGCCGACAGCAGCAGAGCCGCAAGGATGGCGAGCATCAGGGCGACAAGGCCCGCGATGATGGCAGTCCAGTTGGTTTTCGCCATCACACCCTCCCCAGGGCAAAGCCCTTGGCGATGTAGTTGCGCACGAAGTAGATCACGAGCGCACCGGGCACGATCGTCAACACCCCCGCCGCCGCCAGTACGCCCCAATCCATGCCGCTGGCACTGACGGTTCGGGTCATGGTCGCCGCGATGGATTTGGCGTTGACGGTGGCCAGCGTGCGCGACAGCAGCAGCTCCACCCATGAGAACATGAAGCAGAAAAACGCAGTGACGCCGATGCCGCTCGCGATCAGCGGCATGAAGATTTTCACGAAGAACCGCCCGAACGAATAGCCGTCGATATAGGCCGTCTCGTCGATCTCTTTCGGCACACCGCGCATGAAGCCTTCAAGGATCCACACCGCAAGCGGCACATTGAACAGGCAATGCGCCAGCGCGATGGCGATATGCGTGTCGAACAGACCGACGGAGGAATAGAGTTGAAAGAACGGCAGGGCGAACACGGCAGGCGGGGCCATGCGGTTGGTCAAGAGCCAGAAGAACAGGTGCTTGTCCCCCATGAAGCTGTAGCGGCTGAACGCATAGGCGGCAGGCAGTGCCACCGTCAGCGAGATGATGACGTTCATCGTGACGTAGATGATGGAGTTGATATAACCGTTGTACCAGCTGGGGTCCGTCAGGATTGTCGCATAGTTCCGCAGGGTGAAGGTGTTGGGATACAGCGTGAAGGTGGAGGTGATCTCCATATTGGTCTTCAGGCTCATGTTGATCAGCCAATAGATCGGGATCAGCAGGAACAGCAGATAGACCGTGATGACGATGGCAGAAGACTTGATACGCATCAGTATGTCTCCCGCTTATCGAGGTTGGTCATCACGGTGTAGAACACCCATGACACCAACAGGATCACGAGGAAGTACATGATCGAGAAGGCCGCAGCCGGACCGAGGTTCATCGACAGGGTTTCCTTGACCAGATCAATCGACAGCATGGTTGTCGAATTGCCGGGACCGCCGCCGGTGACGACGAAAGGTTCGGTATAGATCATGAAGCTGTCCATGAAGCGCAGCAGGATGGCGATCAGCAGCACGCCCTGCATCTTTGGCAGTTCGATATAGCGGAACACGCTCCACCGACCCGCCTGATCAATCTTGGCGGCCTGATAATAGGCCTGCGGGATGGACTGCAGCCCGGCATAGGCCAGCAGCGCGACCAGCGACGTCCAGTGCCAGACGTCCATGACGATGATGGTGATCCAGGCATCAATCGGGTCGTTGGTATAGTTGTAGTCAAGGCCGATGGCCGCCAGCGAATGCCCCAACAGGCCCATATCGACACGCCCGAAAATCTGCCAGATCGTGCCCACCACGTTGAACGGGATCAGCAGCGGCAATGCCATCAGGATCAGCACAAGGCTGGCCCAGAACCCGCTTTTCGGCATGTTCAGCGCGATAAAGATGCCCAAGGGCACCTCAATCGCCAGAATGATGGCGGAAAACAGCACCTGCCGCAAAAGCGAATTGTGCAGTCTTTCCGACTCGATCCATTCCAGGAACCAGTCAAAGCCGTACCAGTAGAAGTCGTTGTTGCCCAACGTGTCCTGCATGGAATAGTTCACGACCGTCATCAGCGGGATCACGGCGGAAAACGCGACCAGCACCAGCACGGGCAGCACCAGAAACCACGCCTTGTTGTTTTGCGTTTTGTCCATCAGGCGGCACCTTCCAGGCGCCAGTCGTCGGCGTAGACGTTGATCTTGTCGGGCTGCATGCGGACATGGGTCATGTCGGTGCCGATCTCTGCATCCTCATCCGCGATGATGTTCACCGGGGTGCCCGCCACATCACCGCGCACGATGCGGTGGCGGCCCACATCCTCCACGCGCCGCAGTTTGAAGGGCAGACCGTCGCCTTTGGTCAGCGTCAAAAATTCGGGCCGGATGCCGATCTGCATGCGGCCCTTGGCGGTATAGCCATGCGGCAGGGTGATTTGCGTGCCCGCGATGGTCGCCGTGTTGCCCTGCACGGTCGCATCCAGCAGGTTCATGCCGGGTGAGCCAATGAAGTAGCCGACAAAGGTATGCGCCGGTTTCTCGAACAACTCTTCCGGTGTGCCCATCTGCACCACGCGGCCTTCGTGCATCACCACCACCTTGTCGGCAAAGGTCAGCGCCTCAGTCTGGTCATGCGTCACGTAGATCATCGTGTGGCCCAGCTCGCGGTGCAGCTGTTTCAGCTGCGAGCGCAGTTCCCACTTCATATGCGGGTCGATCACCGTCAGCGGTTCATCAAACAGGATCGCGTTCACGTCCTGCCGCACCATGCCGCGCCCAAGGCTGATCTTCTGCTTGGCATCCGCCGTCAGCCCCCGCGCCTTGCGGTCGAGGACACCCTCCATCCCGATCATCGCGGCAATCTGCTGCACACGGCCATTGATGTAGTCAGCCGACATGCCCCGATTGCGCAGCGGGAAGGACAGGTTATCCCGCACCGTCATCGTGTCGTAGACGACCGGAAACTGGAACACCTGCGCGATGTTGCGCTGTGCCGTCGGTTCATCCGTCACATCACGGTCGCCAAACAGCACGCGCCCATGGCTGGGGCGCACGAGGCCGGAGATGATGTTGAGCAGGGTCGTCTTGCCGCAGCCCGATGCGCCAAGCAGCGCATAGGCACCGCCGTCCTGCCAGACGTGATCCATTTCCTTCAGCGCGTATTGCGAATCCTGCGTGGGGTTCGCGGCATAGCTGTGGGCGAGGTTTTTGAGCGTGATCTGTGCCATTATGCAGCCACCGCATAGGGCGCAGGCGCGACCAGACGCCCGTCCTGCCCGAAGAGATACACATAGGCCGGGTCGAGCCAGACATCGACCTGCTGATCCGCAGCCAGATCCTGCACGCCATGCACAAGGCCGACCCAGCGGTCATCGCCATGCATCAGGTGCAGAAAGGATTCGGAGCCGGTGATTTCCGTAATCATCACCGTGCAGGCCATGGCCACCGCACTTGCGCTTTCGCGGTGCAGCGTCAGATGGTTGGCCCTGAATCCGGCGCGATAGGTGCCATCGGGCACATCCGGCGCGCTGACGGTCGCACCGCCCAGCCGCATCTGCGTGCCCGCCTTCACGGCCGTCACAAAGTTCATCGGGGGGTCACTGAACACCCGTGCCGTCGTCGCATCATTGGGCTGACGATAGACCTGCGGCGTCGGGCCAAACTGCGTGATGCGGCCCTCGTGCAGCGTGGCGGTGTTGCCGCCCAGCAGCAGGGCCTCTTCCGGTTCCGTCGTCGCATAGACGAAGATTGCACCCGAAGCCTCGAATATCTTCGGGATTTCCGCGCGCAACTCCTCGCGCAGTTTGTAGTCGAGGTTCGCCAGCGGCTCGTCCAGCAACACCAGCCCCGCGCCCTTGACCAGCGCACGTGCCAGCGCACAGCGCTGCTGCTGGCCGCCTGACAGTTCCAGCGGCTTGCGCGACAGCATCGGCGTCAGCTTCAGCATATCCGCCGTGGACTTTACCGCTGCGTCGATGTCAGCACGGGATTTCCCCATGATGCGCAGCGGCGAGGCGATGTTGTCATAAACGCTCATCGCCGGGTAGTTG
>JBOFCO010000178.1:0-5290 GCA_051646105.1 Paracoccaceae bacterium | reverse complement strand
CAGTCCGTTCACGATCAGCGGTGCCGCCGTGTAGGAATAGCCTTCCTTGTATTCCGCGATTTCCTTGTTCCAGACCACATCGCCGGTTTTCAGGTTCAGCGCCACGATGCGGGCGTCGAGCGTGCCGAAATAGATGTTGTCGCCATAGATCGCGGCGCCACGGTTGATGACGTCGCAGCAGGGCAGGATCCCTTCGGGCAGGCGGGCATCGAACTGCCACAGCTCTTTGCCGGTCTTGATGTCGATCGCATACAGACGCGAATACGACCCGGTGATATACATCACGCCATCATGCACCAGCGGCTGCGTTTCCTGACCGCGCTGCTTTTCGCCACCAAGGCTGAAGGCCCAGACAGGAACAAGGTTCTTCACGTTTTCCTTGTTGAGCGTCGTCATCGGGCTGAAGCGTTGCAGGTCACGGCCCATGCCGTTGGTCAGCACGTCGCCGGTTGAAGCGGCGTCGCCTGCCAGCATTTCTTCGGTGACCTCTGCGAAGGCTGGCGCGGCGGCCAGGACTGCGGCAGTAACGGCCACAATAAAGCGGTTCATCGAGTACCTCCCTTTGATGATCCCGTCCGAGACTTTGCGCCACGCTGTCACGCGTGGTCGCCCTGTCCCTTCGCCGCCTATCATCGACCTGCTCACGGACTGGTGAAATTGCACCATGGTCGTAATGCGGCACCCGAATGGTCGTAGTCCGTACCTGCCAGTTTAGGGAAAAGCGTATGTCATGTCTGGTCGCGCAGGATCGCCATCCCTGACGACATGTTCCCACATGCCGTCAGGGATCACATGCCCGTCGCAAAAGCTGTGGCTGAACTATTCTTGTTGCTGCGGTGTTTCTGACCGCAGCCAGGCCAGGATGAACTCCTGTTCCACCGGATCCGTTATGCCGACGTGGCGCATCTTGGTTCCCGGCACAAAACCCTGATTGTCTGCCATCCACGCCTTCAACGCGGGCTCCGTCCAGACAAAACCTGCGTCGGCCAATGCCTCGGAATAAGGATAATCCGGAACGGAACCAACCTTGCGACCGATGATTCCCATCAGGCTTGGCCCGTAGCTTTCGTGCTTTTCGTCAGTCGCATGGCAGCGACGGCAGGCCGCATCGAAGTAGGCGGCACCCGCTTCGACCTTGATACGCTGCATTGCGGCCTGCTCTCCTTCCTCGGCAGGGGCAGGCGGTGTGTTGATCGCCAGGCAGGTTAAGGCGGCAATAAGTGTTCGGATGATCCGGGGGGCCATGGCGAAATCTCCACTTTGGCTGGGGCGCGTCCACGGGTAATCTGCCCCCGACCCGGCGCTTTCCCGCATGATATGAATCAAGCGCGGCGTCGTGCTTTGGTCGTATTCCGGGGACAGGTCACTTGCGGCAGACCCCGGCTTTGTCCAACCTGTCTGCCAAAGCTGCCGCCACTGTCCAAAATCAGGGACGCGGCCAAAAGGGAGGAACTGACATGTCGTTCATCGGACGAATTGCGGTCTGTGCCGTTGCAATTGTTCTTTCTGCGCCCGCTGTTGCGGAGGATGTCGTTCTGCGCCTTGCCACGCAGGTTTCCGGCACGGTCAACTGGGAACTGACGACCATCACCGCCAATGGTCTGGACAAAGCAAACGGTTTTGCACTTCAGGTGCAGGATGTGGCGGCCGGTCCGGCAGCGCAGGTGGCCTTTCTGGGTGGCGAGGTCGACATGATCGTGTCGGACTGGCTTTGGGTTGCCCGTCAGCGCGGCGAAGGGCAGGATTTCGTCTTTATCCCCTATTCCCGTGCAGTGGGTGCGCTGCATGTACCCGCCGACAGCGCGGCGCAGACACTGGCCGACCTCAAGGGGGCCAAGATCGGCATCGCGGGCGGTCCGGTGGACAAAAGCTGGCTGATCCTGCGCGCCTATGCGCAAAAGGAATACGGCATGGATCTTCAGGCGGAAACCGAACAGGTGTTTGGTGCGCCGCCGCTGATCTTTGAAACCGCCATGAATGGTGAACTGCAGGGCGCAATCAACTTCTGGCACTTCGGCGCCAAGATGGAAGCGGCGGGCATGCGCCCGCTGGTTTCGGTTGCCGATGCCTCGGTCGCGCTGGGGCTGGACCCGGAAACGCCGTTGCTGGGCTATGTGGTGCGCGGCGATTTCCTGCGCGAAAACACCGCACTTGTGGAAGGCTTTACCAAGGCAAGCCGTGCCGCCAAGGACATCCTCGCCGTCGATGATACCGCCTGGGAGGCGCTGCGCCCGCAGATGAATGCCAAGAATGAGGCGCAGTTCGACGCGCTGAAGGCGGGCTTTCGGGCGGGCATTCCAGCCGCAGGCCCGGTGGATGAGGCCGCCGCCGCCCGTATGATGGCGCTGATGGCCGAACTGGGGGGGGAAGAACTGGTCGGCAAGATCACAACGCTGCCCAAAGGGGTATTCCTGCAGCCCTCAAGCTGATGGGGCCGGTGCTTGACCTGAGGCTGGACTGGGCAGGCCATGGTGTGCCTGCCCGCACCATTCTGGGGGTGCTGCATCTGCATGCCGCCGGTGGTGAAACCTTGGCCCTTGTTGGCCCGTCGGGTCAGGGCAAGACGACACTTCTGCGGATCATCGCCGGACTCCATTCGCGATGGAGGGGCAACCTGCATGTGCAGGGACGGCTGGCCATGGTGTTTCAGGAACCGACCCTGCTGCCCTGGCGCAATCTGACCGAAAACCTTTGTCTTGCGACCGACTGTACCGTGCAGGCTGCAGAGCAGATGCTGGCGCGGGTGGGGCTGGCAGGCCGGGGTGGTGATTTTCCGGCCGCCCTGTCGCTGGGTCAGCAGCGGCGGCTGGCGCTGGCCCGGGCCTTTGTGATGCGGCCCGATGTGCTTTTGATGGACGAACCCTTCGCTTCGCTTGACCGGGCACTTGCTGCGGACATGATGACGCTGTTCGAAAGCCTGCGCGCGGACAGGGCCGCCGCAACCCCGGCACTGACCACCGTTCTGGTGACCCATGACCCGGCAGAGGCAGCGCGGCTGGCTGACCGAATTCTGCGGCTTGAGGGCAGCCCGGCGGTTCTGGCGGCAGCAGCCTGAGCGCGGGTCAGAAAACGGGTGCGTATTTCCAGTTGTCGGCGTCCGGCGTGACCGTATCCAGATCATAGCCGCTGTCACGCAGCCGCTGCGCCACGGGCAGATCCCATTCCGCTGCCTGATCCACATACTGTCGCCCCAGCGCCTCGTCCTGCGCCACGCCGCGACCACGCATCAGGTCAAGCCCGTAGTTGTAAAGCCCGACGGGATCGCCGGATTCCGCAGCCATCCTGTCCCATTCGGCGGCTGCGTCGGGGTTTTCCGGTGCGCCCAGCCCGTTGTCCTCAAGCTGCGACATCCAGGTCATCGCGCCCGTATAACCGTCATTGGCGCAGGCAGAGAACACCGCCCGCGCTGCGGTATGGCGGCCGGATTTGGTGATGTAGTATCCAGCGGCACAGTTGGTCATCGAGGTCACGCCATTTTCGGCATCCTCGATGATACGGTTCAGGGTCATTTCTTCGGGGTTAAGCTGGCCGACATCGTCATTTGTCTGCGCATGTCCTGCGTCCATGGCCACTGTCACAAGGGCAAGCACGGAAAGACTGAAAGTTGCCTTGTTCATTGCTGGTTCCTTTCCGAAAAAGCGGCGATGACACCCGACTTGTGCAAAACGACCCGAAAAAACCCGGCGGGTTGATCCCAAAATACTAGGCGAACCGGTCCGGCGTCGCCATTCTACCTTTCGGTAACGCGATACGCGCAAGGGCGTGTGCCCGCGACGCCACAATGTGAGGGGAGCCCTGTCATGCCGGTGCTGGATCTTTTTTCGATGAAGGGCAAGCGTGCGCTGGTCACCGGCGGTTCTCAGGGGATCGGTCTGGCTTGTGCCACAGCACTGGCCGAGGTGGGTGCCCATGTCATCCTGACCGGTATCGATGATGGCCAGCTTGACGGGGCGGTGCGCCAGCTTCAGGCTGCGGGGCACGGTGCCGAATGGCATCATCTTGATGTGACGGACAGCGCGGGCACGACGGCACTGGCGGAACGGCTGGGCGCGCTGGATGTGGTGGTTGCCAATGCCGGGATCGGCAAGTCGGGCATCGCGGCAGAGGAGGTGGCCGACGACGTCGTGCAGGATGTGATGAACGTCAATTTCTATGGCGTGATGTACACCGCGCGGGCCTTTGGCGCGCAGATGCTTAAGGCGGGGAGGGGGTCGATCGTGGCCATCGGCTCGATGTCGGGCGACATTGTCAACCGCCCCCAGAACCAGAGCTATTACAACGTGTCAAAGGCCGCCGTGCACCATCTGGTGCGGTCGCTGGGTGCGGAATGGGCGGATCGCGGCGTGCGGGTGAACGCGGTCGCGCCGGGCTATATCGCCACCCCGATGACGAAATTCGCCATGGTCGACAATCCCGAACTTGGCGCGAAATGGATGGAACTCACCCCCATGGGCCGCCCCGGCCAGCCCGACGAAATCGCGGCGGTGGTGCTTTTCCTTGCCTCGGGCGCGTCAAGCTATGTGACCGGGGCAATCGTTGCCGCCGACGGGGGTTATACTTGCTGGTAAGGCGTCGACGGGCCGGTTAGCGTCGGTGGCATCATGGCCGACATCGCTGCCCTTGCCCTGACCTCGCTGATCGTCGAACTGACGCCGGGGCCGAACATGACCTACCTGGCGCTGGTCGCGGCGGCAGAGGGGCGCGGTCGCGGCTATGCCGCCGTGGCGGGCGTGGCGCTGGGGCTGGCGGTGGTGGGCGTGGCGGCGGCGCTGGGGTTGACGGCGGTGGTGCAGGCATCCCCCGCCGTCTATCAGGCGCTGCGCTGGGGCGGGGCGGCCTATCTGCTGTGGCTGGCGTGGGATGGCTGGCGCGGTGCCGGTGACGGTGCGGAACATGCCGCGCGCGGATCCAGCCACACCACTTTCTTCCGGCGCGGGCTTGTGACGAACCTGCTGAACCCGAAAGCGGCGGTGTTCTATCTGGCGGTGCTGCCGGGGTTCGTTGCCGCCGATGCGCCGGTGCTGGGGCAAACGCTGCTGCTGACGGCGGTCTATGTCGCCGTCGCCACAGGCGTCCACGCGACAATCGTCACCGCAGCCGGGGCCGCCCACCGCTGGCTGTCCGATCCGGGGCGGGAACGGGTGATAAGGCGGGGGTTGAGCCTTGCGCTGGCCGGGGTGGCGGTGTGGTTTTTGTGGAAGACGTGACGCGGGTGGCTACAGCCGGATATGGGCCAACTCGCCCCGGCGCAGGCCGTGGCCTCGATACCTTGCACAGCAGCCCCGAGGCC
>JBOFCO010000186.1:0-9184 GCA_051646105.1 Paracoccaceae bacterium | reverse complement strand
GCCGTAATAGCCCTTCAGCTTCTGCTTGGCGCGCAGCTGGGTGCCAAAGTCGGACAGCTTGTTCTTGCGGCGCTGGCCGTGCTGGCCGGGGCCGTATTCGCGCTTGTTCAGCGGCGATTTCGGGCGGCCCCAGATGTTTTCGCCCATGCGGCGATCGATCTTGTACTTGGCAGTGGTGCGTTTGGTCACCGCTGATCTCCTTCTTACGTGCGCCACCCAAGGTGGCTATGAAGGGCGTTGTCCTTTTCCCCGCTTTCGCAGGAACGACAGGCATCCCCTTGCGGGGGCCACCAACACCAAATGAAGTCCCGGCCACAGGCAGACCTGCGACCGGGACAGGGCGCGCTTATAGACATGCACGGCGCGGAGTCAACGCCGGTCGCAGCAAAACTGGAAGAAACTGCCGGAATTCCTGAAATGACAGATCGCGTCGACTAAAGCCGTTGAAATGGAAATTTATCTGTGAATACTTTTTCCGTATATGAATGCGCCCGTGGCAATCGCGGGCGGAACGGAGAACCGGAACAATGCGCCTGTCCGGCAAGCGCCTGCTGATTACTGCTGCTGGCCAGGGCATCGGCCGGGCCTCTGCGCTGGCCTGTCTGGCCGAAGGTGCCGAAGTCCACGCCATCGACATCAACACGAAAGCGCTTGAACAGCTTGCTGCGGACGCCCCCGGCATCGTCCCCCACGCCGTCGATGTTACCGACGGCAGGGCGGTTTCGGCACTGGCGGCGGACCTGCCGCCACTGGACGGGCTGTTCAACTGCGCGGGGGTGGTGGTGAATGGCACGGCGCTGGACGTGACGGATGAGGACTGGGATTTCAGCTTTGAACTGAACATTCACGCCATGCACCGCGTCACCCGGGCTTTCCTGCCCGGCCTGCTGGACCGTGCGAGCGGCGCAGAAGGGGCGGCAATCCTGAACATGGCGTCCATGGCATCCAGCATAAAGGGATTTGCCAACCGCTGCGCCTATGGCGCGACCAAGGCTGCCGTGATCGGTTATACCAAATCCATCGCCGCCGATTTCGTCAAAACCGGCCTGCGCTGCAATGCGATCTGCCCCGGCACGGTCGACACACCGTCGCTGCGCGGACGCATTGCCGCTGCCGCCGATCCCGTGCAAGCCGAACAGGATTTCATTGCCCGGCAGCCTATGGGACGATTGGCAACGGTTGCCGACATAGCCCCGATGGTGGTCTACCTGTTGTCCGGGGAAAGCCGCTTTGTCACCGGACAGACACTGCTTGTTGACGGCGGCGTGACCATCTGAACCCTGATTTCAAGATAGAACTGGAACCTGCCGATGAAACTGTTGCGCTATGGGCCGAGGGGCCAGGAAAAGCCGGGCCTGCTGGACGCTGATGGACATGTCCGCGATCTGTCAGGGGTGATCTCCGATGTGGGTGGCGCCGCTCTTTCGCCCGCCTCGCTGGCAAAGCTCGCCACGCTGGATCCGGCAAAGCTGCCGCTGATTGCGGGCACCCCCCAACAGGACCTGCGGCTTGGGCCTTGCGTGGGCAACATTGGCAAGTTCATCTGCATCGGGCTCAACTATGCCGACCATGCCGCCGAAAGCGGGCATCCTGTACCGCCGGAACCGGTGGTGTTCAACAAATGGACAAGTGCCGTGATCGGCCCCGATGACACCGTGGAAATCCCGCGCGGATCTCAGAAGACGGATTGGGAAGTGGAGCTGGGAGTGGTGATTGGCACCGGCGGCAAATACATCGACGAAGCCGATGCGCTGGACCATGTCGCAGGCTATTGCGTCATCAACGATGTGTCCGAACGCGAATACCAGATCGAACGTGGCGGCACCTGGGACAAGGGAAAAGGTTGTGACACCTTTGGCCCCACCGGCCCCTGGCTGGTAACGAAGGACGAGGTTGGCGATGTCGGCAATCTTGCCATGTGGCTGGATGTGGATGGCGAGCGGATGCAGACCGGCAATACCGCAACCATGGTCTTCGGCGTGGCACATCTGGTCAGTTACCTGTCGCGCTTCATGTCGCTGCAACCGGGTGACGTGATTTCCACTGGCACCCCGCCCGGTGTGGGGATGGGCAAGAAGCCGCCCCGCTATCTGAACGGCGGCGAAGTGATCCGCCTTGGCATCGACCGGCTGGGAGCGCAGACGCAAAAGGTCGTCAGAACATAGGAACAGGCATGGACCTGGGGATAAAGGGCAAGGTCGTCATCGTCACCGGCGGCGGTGCAGGCATCGGCGGCGCGGTGAGCGAGGTGCTGGCCGGGGAGGGTGCTGTGCCGGTCATCTTTGCCCGTCGCGCGCCCGAACCTGCGTTTCTGGAAAAACTGGCCATTCTCAGCCCGCAGGCGGGTTGGGTGCAGGTTGACTTGCGCCATGACGATCAGGTGCGCGCTGCCGTCGAGCAGGCGCGCAGTCGCTGGGGCAGGATCGATGGGCTGGTGAACAACGCCGGCACCAACGACGGCGTGGGACTGGAGGCCGGGCCGGATGCCTTTCGCGCCTCGCTCGACCAGAACCTGATCCATTATTACCTGCTGGCGCATCTGCTGCTGGACAATCTGAAAGCGGCGAAAGGGGCTATCGTCAATGTGTCGTCCAAGACGGCGCTGACCGGGCAGGGAAACACCTCGGCCTATGTGGCGGCAAAGGCGGCGCAGCTGGGCCTGACGCGGGAATGGGCGGCAGCGCTGGCCCCTTTTGGCGTCAGGGTGAATGCCGTGCTTCCCGCCGAAACATGGACGCCCATGTATGAAAGCTGGCTTCAGACGTTTTCCGATCCGGTCGCCGCGCGGGCAGAGATCGAAAGGCGCATCCCCTATGGTCAGCGCATGACCACGGCGCGGGAAATGGCGGACACCATCGTGTTTCTGCTGTCGGACCGTGCCAGCCACACCACCGGACAATGGCTGTTCGTGGATGGCGGCTATGTGCATCTGGACCGCGCACTGGGGCTGTGATCAGCGGCTGCGGCGGAACAGACGCGAGCGTTCGTAAAGCCCTTCCAGACGTTTCATGCGCGTCTGCGTTTCATCCCAGATCAGCGCCTGTATTCCGGCCAGAAGGGTTTCGACCATCACCTGAAGCGTGACAGTTGAATCCCAGGCAGAGGGTGCCTCGACATGGCAGGAAATGCGGTGACGGGCCAGGCTTGCGGCGGGCGAAATCCATTGATCTGTCAACAGGATAACTTCCGCCCCCTGCTCTACCGCAAGCTCCAGAACGCTCAGCACCGAATTTTCATAGCGCCGGATATCGAAGGCCACGACAAGATCGCCCGACCGGATATCCAGCAGCGCGGGCGGCCAGGTGCTTGAGGCATCCGAAAGCAGCGTCACGCCGGGACGCATGACCTTCAGATGGGTGACAAGGTAATCCGCCATGGCATGGGTGATCCGCCCGCCCAGCGCATGGACATTGCGCGTTGTATCGGCCAGCGCCGCACAGATCGCATCAAACTCGGCATGGTCGACCTGCGCCAATGTCGCCTGAAGATTGGCCACCACCGCATCCGCAAACCTGTTCAGCACGTGGCCATCGGGCACATCCGTGGACCAACGGTCATGCTTGGCCAGCGGTGTTGTCAGCCGTTCCTCAAGCTCGGATCGCAGGGCTCCCTGAAAATCGGGATAGCCCTTGTAGCCAACCTTTTGCACCAGCCTGACGACTGTCGGTGTGGAAACATCGGCCGCTTTCGCGAGCGCGGTTATCGAGGCAAGGGCCGCCACCGGATAGTGCCGCAGCATGTGGTCGGCAAGCTGTCTTTCGGTCCGGGTCAGCGAAGCATAGGCCCCGCGAAGGCGCTGCTCTGTAGTGGGGGGAGCGTCGATCATGTCGCCTCGCACAGGAAATGGACAAACAGCTTTCGTAAAGATTGTAACAAAAAATCGAAAATGGAAATGATCTTGACAGAATCGAGAACCGGCGTGACCGTTTGATCATTCTACACTTGGAAGCTTTCGATCCGCGATGAGTTCCGCACAGGCGCCATTTTCCAGTTCTGTCCGTGTTCTGGATGCCGATGCACCAGGACCGGTCCTGCTGGTTTGTGAACATGCCAGCAGCACGATTCCAGAAGAATATGGGACGCTCGGTCTTTCAGACGAACAGCGCCAGTCGCATATTGCCTGGGATCCGGGGGCAGAGGCGCTGACGCGGGAACTGGCCCGCCGGCTGCGCTCCACAGCGGTTATGGCGACGGTATCGCGACTGGTCTATGATCTGAACCGTGCGCCCGATGCCCCCAATGCGATTACGACGAAAAGCGAGATGCACGTGGTGCCGGGCAATAGCGGGCTTTCCCCGGCAGCGCGTGCCGCACGGGTAGAGGCAGTCTATCTGCCGTTTCATGCGGAAATGGCCCGCCAGATCGCCCTGCGGCTTGCGCGCGGGCAACCGACGGCTGTGGTAACAGTGCACAGCTTTACGCCGGTATGGTTCGGCACGCCCCGCGCCGTAGAAATCGGCGTTCTGCACGACAGCGACGCGCAACTTGCGGAACGGTTGTTGCCACTTGTCCGGGCGTCGCGGCGCTACAATGCCGAAATGAACGCCCCCTATTCCGCTGCCGATCATGTGACCCACATGCTGCGTCGCCACGCCCTGCCCTATGGGTTGCCGAACGTGATGCTGGAAGTGCGCAACGATCTGCTGGGGGATGCGGTGGCCGTGGCCGGTATCGCCGACCTGCTCGCCCCAGCCATAAGCACAGCGGTCACGCAGGTGTTGAAAGGACCGGAACTTGCGGAGGGGCGCAATGCCTGAGTGGTCGCTGACATTCCTGCGTGTGGTCGAGCGGTTCAATTACCGCGTCGGTCGCTTTGCCATGTATCTGCTTTTCGCAATGATGGCGGTCCTGATCTGGTCTTCCGTCACAAAGATCATCAAGGTTCCCTCGCTCTGGACGCTGGAAATGGCGCAGTTCACGCTGGTGGCCTATTACATGCTGGGGGCACCCTATTCGCTGCAACTGGGCAGTAACGTAAGGATGGATCTGCTTTACGCCCGCCAGACGCCGCGCAGGCAGGCACTGTGGGATGTCTTCACCATCTTTGTGCTGCTCTTCTACCTTGGCGTAATGCTTTACGGCGGGATCGGCAGCACGATTTATTCGTTCGAGGTTGGCGAACGCGCCCCATCGGCCTGGCGCCCCTATCTGTGGCCAATCAAGCTTATCATCTGCTTCAGCTTCGTGCTGATGATCCTGCAGGCACTGTGTCATCTGATCCGCGACATCGCCGTGCTGCGCGGGGAGACGGTCTGATGTCTTACGAGATGATCGCTCTTCTGATGTTCTCGACCATGCTGCTGATGATGCTGACCGGCCAGCGTGTGTTCGGCGCGATCGGCTTTGTCGCCGTGGTTGCGGCGCTGGCTCTGTGGGGTCCTGGCGGATCAGATATGGGCTTTTCCGCCGTCATGAAGCTGATGAAATGGAACGCACTGCTGACGCTGCCGATGTTTGTCTTCATGGGCTATGTGATGTCAGAGGCGCGGCTGGCCGATGATCTGTATCGCATGTTTCATGTCTGGTTCGGGCCATTGCCCGGCGGGCTGGCAGTGGGCACCATTCTTCTGATGGTGATGATTTCCGCGATGAACGGGCTTTCGGTCGCAGGCATGGCCATTGGCGCCACGATTGCCCTGCCGGAACTGGTACGGCGCAATTATGACAAGCTGATGATTTCCGGCGTGATCCAGGGTGGGTCGAGCCTTGGCATCCTGATCCCGCCATCCGTGGTGCTTGTGCTTTACGCGCAGATCGCCAAGCAGCCGGTTTCCGAACTGTGGCTGGCGGGCGTGATGCCGGGCCTGCTGATGGCGACGCTGTTCGTCTTGTATATCATGATCCGCTGCCTGCTGAATCCGTCGCTCGCCCCCGCGATGGGCGCCGCCGAACGCGCCGAGATAACCTGGGCCGAACGCTTCGCCCTGCTGCGGGCGGGCGTGCTGCCCCTGATCATCTTTGCCGCGATGATGATCCCCTTTCTGCTGGGCAAGGCCAGCCTGACCGAAGCTTCGGTCATCGGGGCGCTGACAACAGTCGTCGCCGCGCTGATCAAGGGCCGCTTCACCCGTGATGTGTTCGAGGTGGCCACCCGTAACACCTTGGCGATCACCTGCATGTTCATGCTGATCATCATGGCGGCACTGTCTTTCGGTGCTGTTTTCGACGGCTTGGGCGCGGGCCGCGCGATCGAGAACTTTTTCGTCAAGGACATGGGGCTTGGCCCGTGGGAAGTGCTGATCCTTATGCAGCTTTCGTTCCTGGTCATGGGCATGTTTCTGGACGACACCGCCATGCTGGTGATCGTCGCACCGATCTATGTGGGCCTTGCCAATGCGCTGGGCTTTGACCTGATCTGGTATGGCATCCTTTACACGATCACCTGCCAGATCGCCTATCTGACCCCACCCTTCGGGTATAACCTGTTCCTGATGCGCGCCATGGCGCCGCCGGACTTCACGCTGCCGATGATCTATCGTTCGGTCTTCCCATTCGTTCTGGTGATGATCCTGACGCTGGTCATGGTGATGCTCTTTCCGCAGATTGCGCTATGGCTGCCGGAGCGCATCTATCCCTGAAAACCGAAGACCCCAGAACGGGGCAAGCCGCAACAAGGAGATGAGTGATGACGACAAGACGGAAATTCCTGACCACGGGCGTGCTGGCCGCTGGCGCCACAGCCCTTGCCGCGCCCGCCGTCCGGGCACAGGCCCCGATCAAATGGCGCCTGCAAACCTATGCAGGGGCAGCGCTCGGTGCCGAGGTTATTGCCCCGGCAGTCGAGGCATTCAACACCATCGCCAACGGCCAGATGGAAATCGAACTGTTCTTCGCCGATCAGCTTGTGCCGACGGCGGAACTGTTCCGCGCGATGCAGACGGGCACCATCGACGCGGTGCAGTCCGACGACGACAGCATGGCCAGCCCGACCGAGGTGACGGTGTTCGGGGGCTATTTCCCGCTGGCGTTGCGCTATTCGCTGGATGTGCCAGCGCTGTTCAACCACTACGGCCTGAAGCAAATCTGGGAAGAAGAATATGCCAAGGTCGGGGTCAAGCACATCTCGGCCGGGTCATGGGATCCCTGCCATTTCTCGATGAAGGATCCGGTCACGACGCTGAAAGACCTTGAGGGCAAGCGGGTTTTCACCTTCCCCACCGCCGGACGCTTCCTGGCCCGCTTCGGCGTGGTGCCCGTCACCCTGCCATGGGAAGACATCGAGATCGCGCTGCAAACCGGCGAACTGGATGGCGTGGCTTGGTCCGGCATCACCGAGGTCTACACCGCGTCCTGGGCAAAATCTGCGCCCAACTTCCTGACCAACAACATCTCGGGCGCGTGGATCGGGCATTTCTTTGCCAACATGGACCGCTGGAACGAAGTGCCGCCGCATCTGCAAAAGCTGCTGGAAACCTGCTTTGAGCAGTCGCACTACTACCGTCAGCACTGGTACTGGGCGGGCGAGGCGCGTCTGCGGGTCGAAGGTGCCGATACCAAACTGACCTCGATCAGCGACGAGGAATGGGCGACGGTGGAGACAGAGGCCGCCAAATTCTGGGACGAGATCGCGGCGGAATCCGAGATCAAGGCCAAGGTTGTCGGCATCATCAAACAATACAACGAAACCATGGTGAAGGCTGGCAAACCCTACCGCTACAGCTAAGCCGGACCAAAACAGCGGGCGCGGCCACACGGTCGCGCCCGGAACGATCGAAGGGAGGGGCATGGATGCCCGCAAATCTGACCTTTGACGCGCTGAAAAAGGCCGTCGCCGCCGGTGAAATCGACACGGTGCTGACCTGCATCATCGACATGCAGGGCCGCCTGATGGGCAAGCGCTTTCACGCGCAGCATTTCCTCGACAGCGGGTATGAGGAAACGCATTGCTGCAACTACCTGCTGGCCACCGATCTGGACATGACAACCGTGCAGGGCTACCGCGCCACAAGCTGGGCAGCGGGCTATGGCGACTATGTGATGAAGCCCGATCTTTCGACGCTGCGCCGCATCCCGTGGCTGCCGGCCACGGCGCTGGTGATCTGCGACCTGCTGGATCACCACACCCATGCCGAGGTGCCACATTCCCCCCGCGCCATGCTGAAACGCCAGATTGCCCGGGCCGAAGCGATGGGGTTCAAACCCTACATGGCCACCGAACTTGAATTCTTCCTGTTCGAACAGGGCTTTGATGCGCTGAACGATGCGGGCTATCGCAACATGCAGACGCTGGGGCGGCACAATGCCGATTACGCGATCTACGCGACATCCAAGGAAGAAGGGGTGATGCGCGCGATCCGTAACGGACTTTATGATGCAGGCATCCCCGTCGAGAATTCCAAGGGAGAGGCCGAGGCTGGACAGGAGGAGATCAACGTCAAATATTCCGACGCGCTGGACACGGCGGACATGCATTCCATCGTCAAGAACGGGGTCAAGGAAATCTGCCACCAGCAGGGCCGCGCCGTGACCTTCATGGCAAAATACGATCACCGCCGCGCCGGGTCTTCCAGCCATGTGCACCAGTCGCTGTGGAAGGGCGGCAAGAACGCTTTCCTTGACGACAAGGCCGATCACGGGCTTTCCGACCTGATGAAAAGCTATATTGCCGGTCAGCTCGAACATGCCCGCGCGATCACCTATTTCCTGGCGCCCTACGTGAACAGCTACAAGCGCTTTGTGGTCGGGCTGTTCGCCCCCACCAAGGCGGTGTGGAGCCTGGACAATCGCACGGCGGGATTCCGCGTCTGCGGCGAGGGGACCAAGGGTATCCGCGTCGAATGCCGCATCGGCGGGGCCGACCTGAACCCCTATCTGGCCATGGCTGCACTGCTGGCGGCGGGACTTGACGGGGTGGAACGCAAGCTGAAGCTGGAACCGGCAGTGACCGGCGACATCTATCATGCGGGACCGGTGCGCGAGGTGCCCAAGACGCTGGGCGAGGCTGCCGATCTCATGGCCGCGTCCGACATGCTGAAAACCGCCATGGGGCCAGAGGTGATCGAGCATTACACCCGCGCCGCACGGTGGGAGATCGAGGAACAGAACCGTGTCGTGACCGACTGGGAAGTGGCACGCGGGTTCGAGCGCGCCTGAACGGCGCCGATGGGGATGATATGACAAAGACAATCCAGTGCATTTCGCCGGTGGATGGTTCGGTTTATGCCGAACGCCCTGCCCTGACGCT
>JBOFCO010000236.1:0-1080 GCA_051646105.1 Paracoccaceae bacterium | reverse complement strand
TGGTTCCTGACGCTGCCGAACGTCCAGTCGAAGCGCCACATGGACGGCGATCCGGCCAACAACCACGACGTGCTGCTGCGCCAGAAGGACGGCCAGATCGTCGGCTACAACATGTAAAGCAGGCCGAACAGCGTGACGGCGCCCGCCAGGATCGCGCCGATCATGTTCCTGGTCCACAGG
Organism: Paracoccaceae bacterium; assembly: GCA_051646105.1. Taxonomy (GTDB): domain Bacteria; phylum Pseudomonadota; class Alphaproteobacteria; order Rhodobacterales; family Rhodobacteraceae; genus JBOFCO01. Next base: position 900 of record JBOFCO010000236.1, on the reverse strand, counting down.
CCCACCGCCACCGTGACGGCAGCGGCGGCCATCCGCGCCGGATCCAACTGACCTCCGGTCGCGGCAGGCCAGACGACCAGCGGTGCAACAAGGGCAGGCAGCACCGCCACGGGGGTATAGCGCAGCATCCGCATCACCCAGGGGTGCAAGTCCCGGTTGCCAAGCGCGCCCAGAAACGACCAGCGAATCAGAAAGGTGCCGATGCCCAGCACCACGATCACCAGCCAGACGGTCAGGTCGGATACCCCGCTGGTCATGCCCTTGCCCCCCATTGTTTCGACCAGGTCTCGACAAGGGCGCCGACCGCCATGCCCAGCGGCGATGCGATCAGCAGGCCCAGGCCGGACGGCAGGCCCGCGAAAACCAGCGATCCCAGGATGGCGACAAAGCAGGCGGCCAGATGCGCGGGCGTGCGCAGCATCGGCGCGATCATCGCCAGGAATGTGATCGGCATGGCGAAATCCAGCGCGATGTCGTCGGGAAGTGTCTGGCCCACCGTCGCGCCGACCCATGAAAAGACCATCCAGGGCAGGCAGACAACCATCACCACGCCCGCAAAGAACGCCAGCCGCTGCGTCAGGGTCAGGCGGGGGTTGGCCTCGTATTCCTGGATCGACAGGGCATAGCTTTGATCGACAAGCGCATAGGCGACCCAGGCCTTGTGCGCCCCCGTCGCCCCGCGCAGCCAGGGCACGAGGGATGCCGAATACATCGCCATGCGCAGGTTCACCGCCAGGCAGGACAGGATCACGATGATGACCGACGCGTTGTCGGACAACAGCTGGACCGCCGTGAATTGCGACGCCCCTGCCAGCACCAGCACCGAAAATCCCATGACCTGCGCCACGTCCATGCCCGCCTCGGTCGCGACGACGCCGAACAGGGTCGCGAACGGGATCA
>JBOFCO010000011.1:0-1599 GCA_051646105.1 Paracoccaceae bacterium | reverse complement strand
GGACCGAGACAAGGCGCCCGTCCCACAGCCGATCTCGGCCCAGTCGCGATTGGGTGCGCAAGCCAGCCATTCCAGAAACAGCGGCGCGATTTTCGCGCTCCACCGCCCCATGTAGCGATCATAGCTATCGCCAGCTTGCCATGCGTCATGTCTGGATTGCTGCGCCACGATGCGAAATCCCGATGGGCCTGCATCGGCAGGATACCGCCTTTTGCGGGGTCTGGCCAGCGATCCCCAGGATCAATTTCGCAGCACGATACACCGACCGCCCAACTGCTTGAACCGGTTGCAGAAGGCCGCGGCCTCGCGCCGGCTGTCCCAGCCGATCTGGGCGGTATAGACGGCACGGGGCATTCCGGTGATGCGTTTCCTGACGTATCCCACCTGCTTGTCGCCCAGGATCGGGCGCAGGCTGCGGTTCAAGCGGGCCACCTGCTGAATGGCGCCGGACTGGTTGGGATGGCTGGCCACGATCACGCCCCAGGGAAAGACCTTGGGCTGGGTCATGAACTCGCGCAGGGTCCGGTCGCCCGCCAGTTTCTCGCAGGCCGGGCGAAAATCCATGTCCGGGTTCAGGGCCAGCTTCAAGTCGCTGGCCGGGGGCGGGTTGTCGCGCCAGCGGACCGCCTCGAACCCGGTGATGGCGGCCACGTAATCCTGTGTCTCGTAAGGCAGGCCGCCGTTTCGGGCGATGAAGCGGGCGGCGCGGTTCTCGCCTCCGTTATAGGCGACGGCGGCCAGGCCGATATTGCCGAACATGTCGGTCAGATAACGCAGATACCAAGCCGATTTGTGTATTGCCTGCGCCGGGTTGAACGGATCGTGCAGGTCGTAAAGATCGGCCGTGCCCGGCATGAACTGGGCGATGCCAAGCGCCCCCACCGGGCTGATCGCGCCGGGCTCGAACCGGCTTTCCTTCCACAACAGGCGGGCCAGGAAGTTGGGGTCCAGGCCGCGTTCGGCGGCATTCCGTTCGATCAGCTTGCAGACATCGGCGGCATAGTGATCCAGCCGCACGCAATCGCGCCCGTCCTCGGTGCAGCGCAACGTGTCCATCTGGCGCGCGGGCGGGCGCCCGGCCAGGGCATCGACGGCAGGAAAAGCCTGCGCTGCTGGCGCGGCCAGGATCGCCAGCGTCGAAAGCCAGGCCGCCAAGCGGCGAACAAGGGATCGCGGGCCCATCATTGTCACGGCAAGGATCAGGCGTCGTCCGAGGGTTTGGCTGCCTTGCCCTTGCCCGGCTTCTTGCCCTTTTCAGGCTTGGCGTTCTTGGCTTCCGTCTTGCGGGCGGCTTTCTCGGCCTGCCGCGCGGCTTTCTTGTCGGTCTTGCGGACCGCCTTTGCGGCGTCCTTTTCAGCCCTGCGGGCAGCCTTGCGGGCGTCCTTTTCAACCTCTTTCGCGGCCTTGCGGGCGGCCTTGTTCCTGGGCTTCGGCGCCAGGGCGCCATCCGCAGGGACCGGGGCGGCGGCGGGCAGGGCGGGGGCTGCGGCTTTGACCGGCACCGCCACGGGGGCCGCCTGCGGCGCCGTGTCCCCGGGGGCGCTTGATGCGGGCTTTGCCTTGGTCTTGGCCACGCGGCGCGACCCGGTGCGCAGGTCG
>JBOFCO010000239.1:0-17012 GCA_051646105.1 Paracoccaceae bacterium | reverse complement strand
GTGCATCACTTTCATTGAAATGCAGACGATAGGCAGGATCGCCCTTCACCACCATCATATGCTTGAAGAAAAGAACCAGGTCAGGCCCGGCATCGACCTCTGACAGAACCTGCATCGCTGTATCAAGCTCATACGCAAGGCGTCTTGCCGTGGCATCGCCCGCCACCGCCGCCTTGCAAAGGCGCGTCAGATGCAGAACCTCGGCCGGAAGGACATTGCCGATACCGGTGATGGCGCCGTCGGCATTGCAGTTCACATAACCATGGAAAACGGCCGTATCGACACCGATCATCAGCTTGATGTCATCAGAAGCAGAGGTGATCGCCTCGCCCGCGTAGGACAGGTCGGCAAAACCGCCGAATTCCTTGAAACCAACAAGGTTCACATGTTCGACCCGAAGCTGAAAGAACAGGTCTGCCTTGGTAGAATAGCCATAGAACGGGCTGTTGTAGATCACGGCGGGCAGGTCTGGCGCGGCGGAAAGGACCGCCTTGAAATGCGCTTTTTGCGCAGCCGGAACAGTACCGCGCGACAGCAGGCGGGGAATGACCATCAGGCCATGCGCGCCGATCCTCTGCGCATGGGCGGCGATTGCGACGGCGGTTGCGGTGTTCACCGCACCTGTGCCGACAACCACCTTGATACCGGCTTTCACCAGCCGTTCGACACCTTCCATCCGCCATTCATTGGTCAGAAGCGGCCAGTCACCCATCGATCCGCAATAGACGACGGCCGACATGCCCAGACCGACAAGTTCCCTGGCCTTGTCAACCAGCTTGTCGAAATCCGGGGTCCTGTCCGGTTTGCAAGGGGTCATCAACGCGGGGATGGTGCCGGAAAAGATCGCGGGATTCACTGATGACTCCTTCAAAGTCGGGATCGAATCTGCTCGCATGATAAATCTTGCATTATATTTGTCGACAAAAATTCAGAGCGCAGGATGTTGCCGCCCATCCCTTGCGATCCTGTCCTGAATCTGGCGAACAATCTGATCGGCATGGGCCTTGGCAAGCGTATCGCAGAGATCGATATCGCGCGCTTCGATCGCGGTGATGATCGCCTCATGTTCCAGCACATAGGGATGCGGCGCGCGTGGCTCGAAGTCAGGATAGTAATACAGGCGCAGGATACGGCGGCCTTCATCAAGCAGCCGTGCGAAAAGCTGGTTGTAATACGGATTGCGCCCCGCTGCTGCTATCGCCATGTGAAAATCACGGTTACGGGCAATCATAAGCGCCTCGTCCCCGGCATCGACGGCGATGGCATATCTTTCCTGCGCCGCCCGCATTGTCGTCAGATCGTCTTCGCCGCGATACTCTGCCGCCAGTCGGGTCGTTGCCCGATACATCAGCGTCAACGCATCAAAGAAGGCGTTGAGGTTGGCAAAGTCGATCGGAGCCACCACGGTAGAGCGGTTGGTAAGCGCGGTTACCAGCCCTTCACCTGCAAGCCTGGCCAGAGCCTCCCGTACCGGGGTGCGCGACATCGACAGACGTTCGGCAAGCGTGATTTCGTCAATTGGCGTGCCGGGGGCAAGGGTCAGGTCAAGAATTTCCTCGCGCAGGCGATCATAAACAATACGCGAACCGGAACCGCGTTTGCGCTCCGTCAGATCGTCCGGGGTATCGTCCGTCATCTGCCCGTCTACGATGGTGTGACGCCGCGCAGCCGCTCGGACCTTCGCCGCAACAGTTCCACCGTCGCAAGAAGGCAGACCGAAATGATGACCAGAAGCGTGGCAACCGAAAGAATGGCGGGGCTGATAGCCTCGCGGATGCCGTTGAACATCTGTCGCGGGATTGTCTGCTGATCGGGGCCCGCGATGAAAAGCACGGCCACGACTTCGTCGAAAGAAGTCACAAAGGCGAAGAGCGCCCCGGAAATGATCCCCGGCAGGATCAAGGGCATGATGACCTTGAAAAAGGTCGTCCGCGGATTTGCCCCCAGCGAATGCGCAGCCCGGATCAGCGACTGGTCAAAGCCTGTAAGTGTCGCCGTCACGGTTATGATGACAAACGGAATACCCAGCACGGCATGCGCGACAATGACCCCGAGGTGAGAGTTGGCAAGGCAGCCCTTGTCGGACAGGAACACCCCGAAGATAGCCCCCATCGCGCTATCCGGTGCCACGCATGCCTTCGCGAACATGAAGCTCATGCCGACAGCGATGATGATGATCGGCACGATCATCGGGCTGATGAGCAGCGCCATGATCAGACGGCGATACGGCATTTCCGGTCGGCTCAATCCAAGCGCGGCAATCGTGCCCAGCGTGGTCGCCAGAATCGTCGCCCAGATGCCGACCCAGAACGAATTCTTGGCGGCCTGTACCCAGGTGCCACGATCCCAGACCGCCTGCCACCACGTACTGTCGCGCGGTGTCTCTGGTGCCGGGTGGCCAAGTGTCAGCAGCGTGTCATACCAGCGCAGGCTGTAGCCTTCAGGGTCCAGCGTCAGCATCTTCGGCGTGAAGGTAAAATAGGGTTCGGCGTTGAACGACAGCGGAATGACGATCAGGATCGGCGCGATCAGGAACAGGAAGACCAAGGCGCAGATCACCAGATAGGCATAGCGCCATATGCGTTCCAACGGTGAGGCATAGATCGGAAGCGCCATGTTTTTCCCCTTAGCCAAGCTTCAGCCGGTCGATGCCGATCAGCCGGTCATAAAGCCAGTAGAGCACCAGAATCGCCGCCAGAAGCATCGCAGCAATGGCAGCCGCCAGCGACCAGTTTGCCTTTGTCATGTGGAAGCTGATGAGATTTGAAATCAGTTGCCCGTCTGCGCCGCCGACGAGCGCCGGCGTGATGTAGTAACCTACAGCCAGGATGAACACCAAAAGCGACCCCGCTGCGATGCCCGGCAACGTCTGCGGAAGGTAGATGCGGCGGAATGTTGTCCAGCTTGTCGCGCCAAGGCTGCGGGCGGCCCGCGCGTAGGATGGCGGGATCACCCTCATGACCGAATACAGCGGCAGGATCATGAAAGGCAAAAGCACATGCGTCATGGCAACAATGGTGCCTGTCATGTTGTACATCATCGTCAGCCGGCCTTCTTCGGAAAGCAGCCCCATGCCGACCAGCACATCGTTCACCACGCCCTGCTCTTGCAAAAGCGCGATCCAGGCAGATGTGCGCACCAGAAGCGATGTCCAGAACGGCAGAAGGACAAGGATCATCAAAAGCGACGAATGCCGCATCGGCAAAGTGGCCAGCAGATGCGAAACCGGAAAAGCCAGCAGCAGACAGATCACCGTGATGATGCCAGAGACGAGAAAGGTCTTGGCGAACAGGTAAAGGTATATTCTTTCCTTTTCGCCGCCGCGCTGCCAACCCTCGTCGTTCAGCTTCATGTCGGAAGCGACCTTGTAGAATTCACCGGTATAGACATTGGAAGCAGACTGCATGCCACGCCAGAGCGCGGGCCGACCCCATTCGGCGTCAACCGCCAGAAGAGCATCCTTGTAGGGTGGCGTCAGGTTCTTGGCTGCCCGCGCACCGCCCTTGAACAGGCTGATCGTGCCGGGGACAGAATAATTGATGCGCGTGCCTGCAATACCGGTGGTCTTTTCAGCCTGCATCCGCGCCAAATCCTGAACGAGGGCTGCATAAGCGCTCTCGGGCGGGTTGGCGGGATCGAAATCCTTGTTTTCATCGAACCAGGCCAACAATGCAGGGGCAGATTTGGCAAAACCATCATGTTCGATCGACCGCTTCAGCATGTAGCCGATCGGGATCAGGAAGGTCAGCACCACAAACAACAGCAGCGGCAGCACCAGCAGAAATGCCCGCCGCTTCGCGCGCGCCTGCGCTGTCCGCAGCGCCGCTTTCAGCGGTCGACCGTCTGCGGTTGTCAGAAGGGTATCGGTCGCCTCTGCCATCGGCTGCCTCTTGCGGGAAATCCGTAACGGAAATGTCCGGGCGCGAAGTTTCCCCGCGCCCGGTTCTTGTCAGATGTCCGCCGTCACTGGGACAGCCAGGCCTGGAAGCGCTCGTTCAGTTCTGCGTCATGGTCAACCCAGAAGTCCGACGAGGTCAGCAGGGCATTGGTCATGTTCGCGGGCGCGGTCGGCAGGTGCGGGCCCATTTCGGTCTTGCCATCCTTGTACATCAGCGGCTCGAGGTTCGCGGATTTACGCGGCGGCCCGTAAGAGATGTTCGACGCCTGGGCGCGCAGCCCTTCGGTCGAGGTGGCGTATTTGATGAACTCCATCGCCAGATCCTTGTTCGGCGCGCCCTTGGGAACGACATAAAGTTCGTTCTCGTAGATCTGGCCGTCCCAGACGATCTGGAAGGGTTTGCCCTCGCCGACAGCCGCCGCAAAGATACGGCCGTTGTAGGCGGTGGTCATCGCGACTTCGCCATCCGCCAGAAGCTGCGGGGCCTGCGCACCGGCTTCCCACCAGACGGTATCGGCCTTGATGGTGTCAAGCTTTGCAAACGCCCGATCCACGCCTTCCGGGGTATTCAGCACATTGTAGACTTCGGCAGCCGGAACGCCATCGCCAAGCAGGGCCAGTTCCAGAACGGCTTTTGCACCCTTGCGCAGGCCGCGCTTGCCGGGGAACTTCGTCAGGTCGAAGAAATCGGCGGCGGTTGTCGGGCCCTCCGGGAATTTCGTGGTGTCATAGGCGTAGACATTCGCCCAGATGTCCGTCGACACGCCGCATTCAGTTACCGCGCCGGGGAAGAAGTCATCGGCGGCAGCGGTGCCATCCGACCCTGCGGGCAAGGTGGACGCATCGAACGGCTCAAGCAGGCCTTCGTCGCACATACGGATTGCGTCCGCATATTCGACCGATGCCACGTCAACGGTGACGTTGCCGGCCTCGACCATTGCCTTGATCGCCGGTGCCGGGTTGTCACTGTCGACCATGACAGCGGCGTTGCCGGAGGCGGCAGCCCACGGCTTCACATGGCCTTCGGTCTGGGCTTCGCCATAGGCACCGCCCCAGGACATGACCGTGACTTCGGCATTGGCGGCAAACGCCATGGCCGACAGCGCGGTCGACAGGATCAGTAGCTTCTTCATTCGTTAGCTCCCTTGTTGAACTCTATCGCTCTTTTTGGCCCCTCACAGGGGGCAACATTCAGGATAATCCAAGCTCACGCCCTGTGGCTACCAGTCCCCGCCAGCAGGATGTGGGCAATTTAGATCATGCCGCACGCTTCCGCGTCAATCGTATGAAATCACCCTTCGCTTTCCCCGACATGCACAGATGCCCGCCGCACGAAGAAAGGGCATTCTGGCAGCAAACATGTTCTGAAAGCGTCACTTCACAGACAAATTCCGCCCACTTTCGCTGTTCAAGACATTGCAGCCTGATGGGTGGTCATCAGAGAGGTTTGCGCAGGGATGTTCTTCATGACCTCCTTCCTGTTGTGATCAAGGGTTCATCGCATGATGAAGGGATCCGGGATCGGATCGTCGGACGTGCGCAGCCACACGGTTTTCACAGTCGTGTAGTCAAGCGCCGCCGCCATCCCGCCCTCGCGGCCATGGCCGGAAAGCCCGTGGCCACCGAAAGGCGCAATCGGGGAAACCGCACGGTAGGTGTTGACCCAGACGATCCCGGCGCGGATCCCCCGTATCATCCGGTGCGCCCTTGTCAGGCTGCGGGTGAACACGCCCGAGGCGAGGCCGTATTCGGTGTCGTTGGCCAGCCGCAGCGCCTCTTCCTCGGTGTCGAAGGTGACAGCGGACAGCACCGGGCCGAAAAACTCCTGCCGCAAGGCGGGGGCGTCGGGGGCGTCGGAGCAGTCGATGATCGTAGGCGGGAAGTAGAACCCCGTCCCCGTGGTCGCTTCCCCGCCAGTGACAATGCGCGCACCTGCGGCTTTTGATTCCGCGATCAGCGTCTCGATCCGCTGGCGCTGGCGCGCGGTGCAGAGCGGGCCGACCTCTGTCGCCATATCGTCGGGGCGGCCGATGCGCACGGCTTCCGCCTTTTGTGCCAGTTTGTTCAGCAGCGCATCCTTCACCCCGCGCTGCACCAGCAGCCGCGATCCGGCAACGCAGCTTTGTCCGGTTGCGGCAAAGATGCCGGACACCTGCGCATTGGCGGCGCTGTCCAGATCGGCGTCATCAAAAACGATGAACGGCGACTTGCCGCCCAGTTCCAGCGAGGTCCGCGCCAGATTTTCCGCCGAAGCGCGGACGATATGCCGCGCCGTCTCTGGGCCCCCGGTAAAGGCGATATGGGCAACGCGTGGATGCGCGGTAAGCGCGCGCCCTGCATCTGGCCCGCCGGTCAGGATGTTCACCACCCCCGGCGGAAAGCCTGCCTCATGCACCAGCCGTGCAAATTCCAGCAGCGGCGCGGGGCCGTCCTCCGACGCCTTCAGCACCACCGTGCAGCCCGCCGCCAGCGCCGGTCCAAGCTTCACCGCCGACAGGAACATCTGGCTGTTCCACGGCACGATGGCGGCGACCACGCCCACGGGTTCGCGGCGCAGCCAGACCTCCATATCCGGTTTGTCGATGGGCAGGTGCGCGCCTTCGATCTTGTCGGCCAGTCCAGCATAGTAGCGGTAGTATTCCGCCACATAGGCGATCTGCGCCGAAGTCTCGCGGATGATCTTGCCGGTATCCCGCGTTTCCAGCGCCGCCAGACGCGGTGCCGCTGCCTGCACCAGATCGGCCAGCCGGAATAACAGCTTGCCCCGCGCCGAAGCTGTCAGCCCCGCCCAATCCCGGCCCAGAAAGGCGCGGTGTGCTGCCTGCACTGCGCGATCCACATCCGCAGCGTCGGCCAAGGGCATGACAGCCCAGGGCATACCCGTGGCCGGGTCGAGGCTGTCGAAGCTGGCACTGCCATCTTCGAACGTGCCGTCGATATACTGCTGGAAGCGGTCCATCCCTTCCCCTCAGGCGAATGCAGGCATCACGTCGCGGATCAGGCGCTGCAACGACGCCTTTTTTCGCGCGAAACTCATGCCGGTGTCGATCCAGAACGAAAATTCGTCATATCCCAGCGCCTCATAGCCCTTGATCCGGGCGATCACTTCCGCCGGTTCGCCGATGATCTGGTTCTTGCGCATGGCGGCGGCGGAATAGAACGGATGCGCGGCAATCTCAGCCTCGGTCAGTTGCTGGATCAGGCCCTGCGAGATCGGGCGCTCGTTCTTGAACCATGCCCCGAAATAGCAATAGAAGCGGTTGATCTCCTCTGCCGCCAGGACCGCATCCGCCTCGCTTTCAGCGACATAGGCATGGCGCAGCACCATGATCTTCGGGCGCGGCACCTCGGGATGGGCGGCACAGGCGGCGTTGAAGCGTTCCATCAAGCTGACGACTTCCTCATCCCCCAGATGCAGCGGCGTGACCTGCACGTTGCAGCCATTAGCCACTGCGAAATCGTGACTGTTCGGGTCGCGCGCAGCCACCCAGATCGGCGGATGCGGCTGTTGAAGCGGCTTCGGCGAAGATGTGGTTTTCGCAAACTGCCAGTATTCGCCCGCGTGCTCGTAATCCCCCTGCCACAATCCTTTTACCGCCGGGATCAGTTCCCGCATCCGCCCGCCCGCACCCCAGGCATCCATGCCCGGCACCAGCCGCTCATATTCAAAACTGTAGGCACCGCGCGCGATCCCCAGATCAAGACGGCCGTCCATGATGATGTCAGCCATCGCCGCTTCCCCGGCCAGACGGATCGGGTGCCAGAAGGGTGCGATAACCGTGCCGGTGCCAAGCCGCACGTTCTTCGTGCGGCGGGCCAGATCGACAAGGTTCAGGAGCGGATTCGGTGCGATGGTGAAGTTCATGCCATGATGTTCACCAGTCCAGATCGCATGCATCCCGCCATGATCGGCGATCTCGCACAGTTCGATCATCTCGTCGTAAAGCTTCTTCTCGTCATCCTCTGCGGATACACGTTCCATATGGATGAACAGCGAGAATTTCATTGTTTCTTCCTTCCGCCGATCGGCTCGACGCGCCCCTGGTCCTGATTTCCAAAGTAGATGCCGTAGTTGCCCATCCGGCTTTCTTCGGCCAGCCGTTCCAGCATCACCCGCATGGCGGGGTCGGTGACATCGCACAGACCTGCGGCAGACAATTCGACAAATCCGCCGCCTCGCGGCTTTGCGACATCGCTGGCGGGGCACAGGAATGCGATGTGCTGGTGGGCACGCACGACATCCTCATAAACCGCGTAGATGAAGCCCGGTGCGGCCTCGACACCCAGATTGCCGATCAACGCCGCCAGTGCTTTCTGCGCGCCCTCGCGCCCGACACGGGCGGTGGGCAGGGTCAGCCCGCCGGCACCATCATCGATCAGAAGCACTTTGCCTGCTGCCTCGATCACGGCGGATACCACCACGTCGGGGCCGGTCGCCGCCGATGCGCCAGTCAGCGCCGGTGTAAAATAGCTTCCGCGATAATAGCCAAGACCCGGTGCCTGTGTGGCTTCAAACGCACCAACATGCCCGATCAGGATGGCATGATCCCCCGCATCGACAATCTTGTGCAAGGTGCAGTCAAACCATGCCGACACGCCGCCGATTAACGGCGATCCGACCGGCCCCCTGCGCCAGTCGATACTGGCAAAGCGATCCTCGACAGGACGGGCAAAGGTGTTTGATACATCCTTCTGCCCTTCGGACAGGATGTTGATCGCAAAGCCGGTGGTCGCGGTAAAGGCAGCATAGTTTCTGGATGTCCTGGCGATAGAGACCAGCAACAGCGGCGGATCAAGCGAAACGGAAGAAAAGGAATTCGCGGTAAAACCAAGCGGGTCGCCACCGTCATCGATCATGGTCACGACCGTGACCCCGGTCATGAAGGTGCCGAAGGCATCGCGCAACTGGCGGGGGTTATCGAAGCTCATGCCGGTACCTCCTCGCGGCTCAACCAGTACTTCATCGCCCCGGTTACCGCATCGGGGGCGGTCAGGTTCACCATATGCCGGTGCCCCGGAATGACGACCGCCTGGCCAAGCGGGATCGCGGTCGCCATGGTTTCCGACATTGCCGGGCTTGAATTGGCGTCACCGTCCCCGGTCAGCAGCAGTGCCGGGCAACGGATTTCACCCAGGCGGTCGGCATAGTCGCCGTCGCCGGTGGCAAAGGCACGATAGGCCGCAGCATAGCCGGAAGCGTCCACATTGCGCAGCCAGTCGGCAACCTGCGCGCGCACCGGATTGTCGTCGCCGCCAAACCAGCGTTCCAGCGGGCCGTCGATGCTGAATGCGCCCCGGCCGATCTCATCTGCCCGTGACACGACAGCCGCCCGCGCCTGTTCAGACCGGCGATGGACCCCGTTCAGCGCCGCAAGACGGCGGATCAGACCAGGTCGTGAAACCGCCAGACCGACAGCAATCAATGCGCCCATCGAATGCCCCGCAACATTGACCGGCCCGCAATCAAGCGCCTCGACCACCCTTGCCGCCCAGGCCACGTAATCGGGCAGGCGCGCGCCCACGGCCAGCGGGTCGCTGCCGCCATGGCCCGGCATGTCGATGGCGATCACGCGATAGTCCTGCGACAGCGCCGCAGCCTGCGGCGCCCATGCCTCTGCCCTTAGCCCGACGCCGTGGATCAGCACCAGCGGTTCGCCAGTCCCGGCCCCCAGCGCACGGACGGCGCTGCCGTCAGACAGCCGCAGGGTTCGCGACATCATGCCCCAGATCCTTCAGATCCTGATAGCGATCACCGATGCGGTGATGCGGCCGCCCGCCAAGTGACGCCCCCAGCGCCACCACGATTTCATCGGCAGCGGGCGCATCCGGGATTGCGAACTGAATGGTCAGATAATGGGAACGTCGGCCTTCGTCGTTCTTGTCCATCAGCGGGATCATGATCGGGCAGTTTGCCGGGCCGCGCGTGTTGGTGAAGGCAAGATAGGATTTCGCCCCAACGGCCTGCCGGAAATGATTTCCGAACCGCAGGGTGTGGATCAGCGCCGAGGCATGTTCAACCTCTCCATCCAGCCCGACCACAGCAGCCTTGCCATAGCCTTCGATCCTGTCGCCACCGCCGGCTGCGCCCACGATCATTTCCGTCAGCGTCTGGCCAAGGATCGGGCCGATCGCGTGGATTTCCGGCTTCAGATCCTCGACAAAGCCACGTCCTGCCCAGGGGTTCTTCAGCACCGCTGCCGCCGTAATCAGCGTCAAGGGCACCGGTGCTGCGCGCCCGCCCTCGATCAGCGTCGTTTCGATACTCAGGAATGTTTTTCGAATCTGCGCCGACATCCGTCACCCCCATCTTGTCATCTCGAATTTTGGTATACCATAAGATGGCATGTCAAGAAAATCTTGCCTTACCCCCGCGTGCTGCCTATTCTGGCGGCATGGACCAGACGCATGACATCGACCTGCGCATCGCCCAGCCGCCCGCAACTTTGCGCGAAATGGCCGTCGACCGGCTGCGTCAGGCAATCGTCGGCGGCAGGTTCAACGGTGGCGACCGTCTGGTGGAACGCACGCTCTGCGACCAGCTTGGCGTTTCCCGGTCTGTGGTGCGCGAGGCGATCCGCTATCTGGAAGCCGAAGGTCTTGTCGAAACCCAGTCGCGCAGCGGCCCGGTCGTTGCCGCAATGGACTGGCCACAGGCCCGGCAGGTCTATGACATCCGCAGGCTGCTGGAGGCGGACGCCGCCGCTGCCTGCGCCCGTATCGCCGACGCCCAGGTCAAAAAGCGGCTGCGCAAGGCGCTGACCGATATGGAAACCGCCTTTCAGGATGAGGCATCGCAAAAGCTCTATGCCGCGACCACCGCCTTTTACGCAGTGATCTTCAATGCGGCGGGGCATGACATCGCCTGGGAAATCGTGCAGCGGCTGAACGGGCGGATTTCGCGCCTGCGTGCCCTGACCCTTGCCACAACCAACCGCCGGATTTCCGGCCCCGCCCATATGGCACGCATTTGCGCGGCAATCTGCGACAACGACCAGGTGGCGTCGGCACAGGCTGTCCGCGACCATCTGGGTGATGCTGCCGAGATCGCCCGCAAGCTTCTGGAGGACGAAGCATGAGCGCCTACTGGATCGCCCATGTCACCGTGACCGATCCCGTGGCCTATGCGGGCTATCAGGCGCTGGCCCCGGCTGCATTCGCCGCCTATGGCGGTCGGTTCCTTGCGCGTGGAGGCACCGCCGAAACGCTGGAGGGGCCACAGCTTGACCGCCATGTCATCATCGAATTCGATACGCTGGAAGCGGCAAATGCCTGCTATCGTTCGCTTGAATATCAGGCCGCGCGAAACCGGCGGGATGGCGCATGCACAGCGCATGTCGTGATTGTCGAGGGTTTGTCCTGACCGCCGCCGCAATGCACTGACCGGCATACGGTGCCTGATGCTGCTGCGCGGGATATTCGCACCAGCCCCCCGGGAAACGCGCGAACAGGACGGGGGGCCGGTGCTGTGCCGGATGCAAGGACCCGACGGCTGAAATCATGCAGCGCGGGATGAAGCCACGCCTTGATTTGCATCAACCAGCCGGATCAACGTTCACCTGTCGCATCGCCCATGTGACGAATGCCTTTGCCGACGGGCGCAGCACCCCGGGTGCCGTGACAACGAAATAGCCTATACGCGCGGTATCTTCGAACAGGGCCACCAATCGCCCCGAGGCAATATCCCCCTGTACCCAGGCGGTCGCGACCACGGCGACACCCTGGCCATCGCGCGCGCCATCCAGCACCAGATTGCCCGGAAGCGCGGTCATGCCAAGCTGCAGGCCATGCCCGAGACCATGCGATTCCAGAAAGGCGGTTGCCTCGTTGGTGCCGAACTGTTCCAGCCAAGGCAGGTCGGCAAGATCGGCAACCGACCGCACCTCGCGACCAGCGACCAGCGACGGCGCAGCAACCACAACGACCGACGATTTCACCAACAGCTTCGCCTCCATCCCCGGCCAGTCGCCGTTGCCGTAGCGCAGGGCAACATCCACGCCATCGGGCCCGATCAGGCGCAGGTCGGGCGTGGGATCGACCACCAGATTGATCCCGGGATGCCGCGCCCGGAAATCGGCCAGCCGCGGCATCAGCCAACTCGCCGCAAAAGACGGCGTCGTCGTGATCTGCAAGGGTCTGCCTGCGTCTGCGCCTGTCAGCTCACCCGCCACGCGGGCAATGCTGCCGAGCCCCGCAAGCGCAGCATCTGCAAGCGCCCTGCCCTGCGTCGTCAGCACAAGTTCACGCCCGCTGCGGGACACAAGTGCAAATCCCATATGTGATTCCAGAAGCCTGATCTGCTGGCTGATCGCCGCGTGGGAAACGCCCAGCGCATCCCCGGCCTTTACGATGGAACCATTTTCGGCAAGCGCCGCAAATGCACGAAGCGCTGTCAGCGGCGGCAGGTTACGCCAGAATGACATGTAATTTTTCCTTACATATCTGAAAACTTGATGGCGTGAATATTGGGCTGAACTGGCCTATTTTACCAGCATGACCTGATGAAGGAGGCACGTGAAATGTTCGGTATACTTGCAGACAGCCTGATGATCGCGGCGCGGCAAGATCAAGTAAGACTGCGGGATGTTCTTCCCGAGGAGGAACATCGACCGACACCGCGCATGTTCTGGCGCAGGCAGGGCTGGCGCGATGCCAGCATCAAGAACCTGTGAGAGCAAGCAAAACCCGGCCTGTGGCAGAGGCCGGGCCCGTTTGCAACCGTATGGCAGTTATTCCCCACCGCCCCGGCTGTGGACATACAGTGAAACCGCGCGAACTTCTGCTTCTGTCAGGCGACCCGTCCAGGCCGGCATGACGCCAAACCGCGCATTGGTCACGGTTTCGGTCAACGCGGCCTGATCACCGCCGTAAAGCCAGATCGCATCCGTCAGGTTCGGGGCGCCCTGCGCGCGGTCGCCGGTGCCGTCTTCCATATGGCAGGCGGCGCAATTGTCGGCAAACACGGTCGCACCTTCGGTCGCAAGTGCCGCGTCATGCTCCTGCCCGGAAAGTGCCAGCACATGCTGCACCACCGCATCGATCTGCGGCTGTTCCAGCAAGCCGTCCGCGCCGAATTTCGGCATTTCGGAATAGCGGGCATCGGCATCTGTGGTGTTCCGGATGCCGTGGCTGATGGTGGTGTGAATATCCTCGACCGTGCCGCCCCAAAGCCAGTCATCATCCAGCAGGTTCGGATAACCGACCGCACCCGCCGCGCCGGAACCGTGGCACTGCGCGCACCATGTCTGGAACACGGCCTTACCGGCGTTTTCGGCGTAACCCGCTAGTTCGGCATCTGCACCGACCGCAGTCAGATCAGCCGCTTCCAGTTTCGCGTTGATCGGCGCGTTGGCATCCGCAAACTTCTGGATGTCGGCAGCGACCTCGGCCCGGGTCGAAAAGCCCAACAAGCCCGGCGTCGCGCCGGATATCAGCGGCCATGCCGGATAGGCGATGACATAGCCGATGCCCCAGATGATCGTGGCATAGAAGGTCCACAGCCACCAGCGCGGCATCGGATTATCCAGTTCCTCGATCCCGTCCCAGCTGTGGCCGGTGGTGCCGACTTCGTTCTGTGCTTTCGTCGGTTTCTTGCTCATTTCCACGCCTCCTTGGCGCTGGCGGGCTTTTCTTCGTGGCGGAAGGGGATGCTGGCACTGTCGTCATGGGCACGACGGCTGCCGGGGCGGAACGCCCAGAGCACGATGCCGAGAAACCCGGTAAACATCGCCAGCAGCACCCAACTGTCGGCAAATTCGCGCAGAAGCGAATAGGTATCCATGTCCGCCCCCCTACCGGCTTGCGTCAGGCGTGAAGGTCGAGAAATCGACCATCGTACCCAACACCTGAAGATAGGCCACCAGCGCATCCATCTCGGTCACGCCGGGTGCGGCATCGAAGTTTGACACGACAGCACCCGGATAGCGCGCGATCAACCCTTCGCTGTCGGCGTTCGGATCAGCCTGCGCCACGAAATCAAGCTTGGCCTCGGTGATCATCTCCTCGCTGTAGGGCACGCCGACCAGCGCATGGGTCGAAAGCAGATCCTCGATATAGGTCGGCTCGATCAGCTTGTCGGACAGATAGGCATATTTCGGCATCACCGATTCCGGCACCACCGCCTGCGGATTGGTCAGGTGATCAACATGCCAGGCATCGGAATAACGTCCACCGACGCGGGCAAGGTCCGGCCCGGTGCGCTTTGATCCCCATTGGAACGGATGGTCATACATCGATTCCGCCGCAAGGCTGTAATGGCCGTAGCGCTCCACCTCATCCCGCATCGGGCGGATCATCTGGCTGTGGCAGACATAGCAACCCTCGCGGATATAGATGTCACGTCCGGTCAGTTCCAGCGGGGTGTAGGGGCGAACCCCTTCCACCTTCTCTATCGTGTTTTCCAGATAGAACAGCGGGGCGATTTCCACGATGCCGCCGATGGTCACAACCAGAAGCGAACCGACCAGAAGCGCCGTCGCGTTGCGTTCAAGGAACTTGTGTTTGTCAAGAATACCCATGTCAGCAGCCCTTATTCAGCCGGCACGGCAGAGGAAGCCATCCCGGCCACCGCCGGCTGCTTCCGGACCGTGGCCCAGAGGTTGTAACACATGACAAGTCCGCCAAGGACAAACAGAACACCGCCCAGCGCCCGGACGACGTACATCGGGAACTTGGCTGCAACCGTGTCGGCAAAGGCGTTCACAAGGAAACCGTTGGCGTCGACTTCGCGCCACATCAGGCCTTCCATGATGCCGGTGACCCACATCGACGACGCGTAAAGCACGATCCCGATGGTCGCTAGCCAGAAGTGCCAGCTGACCATCGACAGCGAATACAGGCGTTCACGGTTCCACAGCTTCGGCACCAGGAAGTAGAGCGCACCAAAGGTGATCATGCCGTTCCAGCCCAGCGCGCCGGAATGCACGTGGCCGATGGTCCAGTCCGTGTAGTGCGACAAAGAGTTGACGGCACGGATCGACATCATCGGGCCTTCAAACGTCGACATGCCGTAGAACCCGACCGACACCACCATCATCCGCAGCACCGGATCGGTGCGCAGCTTGTCCCACGCGCCCGACAGTGTCATCAGGCCGTTGATCATCCCACCCCATGAAGGCATCCACAGGATGATCGAGAAGACCATGCCGAGGGTCGAGGCCCAGTCGGGCAGTGCCGTGTAGTGCAGGTGGTGTGGACCTGCCCAGATATAAAGGAAGATCAGCGCCCAGAAGTGGATGATCGACAGCTTGTAGGAATAGACAGGCCGATCCGCCTGCTTCGGCACGAAATAGTACATCATGCCCAGAAAACCCGCCGTCAGGAAGAAGCCCACCGCATTGTGGCCGTACCACCATTGCGTCATCGCATCCTGGACGCCGCTGAACAACTGCACCGATTTCGAACCAAAGACCGAAACCGGGATCGACAGGTTGTTGACGATATGCAGCATGGCAATCGTCACGATGAAGGACAGGAAGAACCAGTTCGCCACATAGATATGGCGTTCGCGACGTTTCAGGATCGTGCCCAGGAACACCGCCAGATAGGCGACCCAGACGACGGTCAGCCACCAGTCCACATACCATTCGGGTTCGGCATATTCCTTGCTTTGCGTCGCCCCCAGCACATAGCCGGTTGCGGCCAGCACGATAACAAGCTGATAGCCCCAGAACACGAACCATGCCAGGTTGCCGCCCCACAGCCGCGCAGCCGATGTACGCTGGACAATGTAGAAACTGGTGGCGATCAGCGCGTTGCCGCCAAAGGCAAAGATCACGGCAGAGGTATGCAGCGGCCGCAGGCGGCCAAAGTTGCCGATTCCTTGCAGGAACTCGAAGTTCAGCGCCGGGAAGGCCAGTTGAAAGGCGATGAAGGTGCCGACCAGAAATCCGACGACGCCCCATCCGGCGGTGGCGATCACGCCCGCGCGCACCACTCCGTCAAGATATTCGTCCTGTCGTGCAACCGCGCGCGCGCCTTCCATGTTGCGCAGGACCCACAGGAATGTGGCACCCGCAGCCAGCATGACGGTCAGCGCATTCACCATATAGGCCGGATCCCGTGCGTAATTGGCCGCGATCGCGGCCAGAACCGCAACCAGACCAAGCACGATCAGCTTGATATAATCCCACATTTCCTGCGTCCCTTCGTCTGTCCCCAGAACCCGGATTCCGACTCTCGACGGGCCAAGGGTTCTGCCAGTGGGCAGGTTATGACCCCGTCGCAGGCCCTTGGTCATTGATCCACATCAAGGTTTGCGCGACCATAGGGGCGCAAACTTCGACCACCATGGAAACGGAGGGGGCGATCATGTCCTACAAATCCCTGCTCGCATTCGTGAACGATACCGAACGCAGCCTGAAGGCGCTGGATGCGACGGTCGAACTGGCGAGGGCCCTCGACGCGCATCTGGATGTTGTCGCTTTCGGGCTGGACCGGACGCAGGTCGGGTACTTTTACGGCACGGTTGCCGCCACGGTGATCCAGGATGGTTATGATCAGGCGCTGGCATCGGCGCGCCGCGCAGAAACCGCCGTGCGCGACCGGCTGGGAAGGGAAGAACTGCGCTGGGGGGCACAGGGCGTTGTCACGCAGATGGGGGCGATGAGCAGTCTGGTCGGCGTGAACGCAAGGTTCAGCGATCTGGTTGTGCTGCCGCAGCCCTACGGGCCGGATACCAGGCCAGAAGATGCCGCAGCGCTGGAAGCGGCGCTGTTCGAGGGACAGGCACCGGTGCTTGTGCTGCCCGACAATGCCATGGCCGAGGGAAAGCTGCCGCCGATGAACCGTGCCGTTCTGGCGTGGAACCAGACGCCAGAGGCGATGCAGGCCGCACGCAGGGCGCTGCCGCTGCTGAAAGCCGCAAAATCGGTCAATATCGTTGTCGTCGATCCGCCATCGCATGGACCGGAGCGATCCGATCCCGGCGGCCCGCTAAGCCAGTGGCTGTCGCGTCATGGCATCAGGGGAGAAGTGTCCGTTCTGGCCAAAAGCCTGCCCACCGTGGGCGAAGTGCTGTCGCGCCATATCCGCGAAACCGATGCCGACCTGCTGGTCATGGGCGCTTACAGCCATTCGCGCCTTCGCGAGATGATCCTTGGCGGCGCCACACGCGACA
>JBOFCO010000008.1:0-5267 GCA_051646105.1 Paracoccaceae bacterium | reverse complement strand
CTGTTCGGCACCACGCAGGTCTGGGTCGGCGCCGGGATTGACGTATCCAGCTTCGTCTGACCGGACAGGGCGAAAACGGCATCGAACTGGTCGGGGCGGGACAGAACATCGCCCCGGCCCGCCCCTAGACTCGGCTGGAAACCGACAAAAGGTCAGCCAATGTCCGTCAATGATCCGCTGCTGCAACCCTTCACGCTTGGCCCGCTGCGCCTGCGCAACAGGGTGATGACCACGGCGCATGAACCCGCCTATCCCGAAGACGGAATGCCAAAGGAGCGCTACCGCGCCTATCACGTCGAGCGGGCAAAGGCAGGGGTTGCGCTGACGATGACAGCAGGATCGGCGGCAGTGTCGCGCGACAGCCCGCCAGTGTTCAACAACATCCTTGCCTGGAAGGATGAAGTTGTGGGCTGGATGAGGCAACTGGTCGATGAATGCCACGGTCACGGGGCCGCCGTGATGATCCAGTTGACCCATCTGGGCCGCCGCACCCATTGGTCAAAGGGCGACTGGCTGCCGGTTGTAGGTGCCGGGCCATCGCGCGAACCCTCGCATCGCGCCTTTCCCAAACAGATCGAGGACTGGGACATCACCCGCATCCTTGCCGATTATGCCGATGCGGCGGAAAGGATGGCCGAGGCCGGGTTGGACGGGGTGGAGATCGAATGTTACGGCCATCTGCCCGACCAGTTCCTGTCGCCGCTGACCAATGCGCTGCCGCCGCCCTGGGGCGGCGCTGCACTTGAGGATCGCGCAAGGTTCGTGATGGCGCTAGTCGCGGGGATAAGGGCCCGTGTCGGCACCCGTCTGCTGGTGGGTATTCGCTACACGGCCGACGAGGTGGAGCCGGGTGGCCTGACGGCGGATGAAGGCATTGCACTTGGCCGTATGTTCCGCGACAGCGGCAATGTCGATTTCCTCAATATCATCCGTGGCCGTATCCACACCGATGCGGCACTGACCGATGTGATCCCGGTACAGGGCATGCGCAGTGCCCCGCATCTGGATTTCGCGGGCCGCCTGCGGGCCGAGGTTGGCCTTCCTACCTTTCATGCGGCGCGCATTCCAGATGTGGCGACGGCCCGCCATGCCATTGCCAACGGACTGCTTGACATGGTCGGAATGACGCGGGCGCATATGGCCGATCCCCATATCGTGCAAAAGATCCTTGAACGGCGAGAGGATGACATTCGCCCCTGTGTGGGCGCGACCTATTGCCTGGACCGCATCTATCAGGGCGCCGACGCGCTGTGCATCCACAACCCTTCCACGGGGAGAGAGCTTTCCCTGCCGCATCATGTCACCCCCGCCGCCACGCCGCTGCGGATCGTGGTCGTCGGTGCCGGGCCGGGCGGGCTGGAGGCGGCGCGTGTTGCCGCATTGCGGGGGCATCGCGTAACCGTGATAGAGGCTGCCCCCCATGCCGGGGGGCAGGTGCGGCTTCTGGCGCAAAATCCGCGACGGCGTGAAATGATGGGCATCATCGACTGGCGCATGACCCAATGCGCCGCGCGCGACGTGGAGTTCCGCTTTGATACCTGGGCAGAGGCTGACGATGTTCTTGCCCTGTCGCCCGACGTGGTGATCGTTGCCACCGGCGGCCTGCCCGATACCGATGTTCTGGAACAGGGCAACGACAGGGTCGTTTCGGCATGGGACATCATCTCGGGCGATGTGAAGCCCGCGGCATCGGTACTGATTTATGACGATGCCGGCGATCATGCCGGCCTGCAGGCGGCAGAGGTGGCGGCAGCAGCAGGCGCCAAGGTAGAGGTGATGACTCGCGACCGCAACTTTGCGCCAGAGGTGATGGGCATGAACCTTGTCCCCTACATGCGCACGCTGCAGGACAAGGATGTGACCTTTACCGTCACCTGGCGGGTGCAGTCGGTCGCCCGCGACGGCAATCGCCTGCGCGCGGAAATCGGCAGCGACTATACAACGGCAACGCGGGAACGGCTGGTCGATCAGGTGGTGGTGAACCACGCCACCCAACCGCTGGATGACCTGTATCTCGTGCTGAAGCCGCTGTCGCGCAACCTGGGCGCCGTTGATCACGACGCCCTTGTCGCCGGACGCCCGCAAACACTATCCGGCGGACCGGGCGCATTCCGGCTGTTCCGCATCGGCGACGCCGTGGCCGCCCGCAACATCCACGCCGCAATCCATGATGCGTTCAGGCTGGTTCGGGCGGTGTGAGGGAGTAGGGATAGGGAAGCGGTCTGACGCGGCATCCATTTTAAGTCAGCAGCTTTCGACGACTGTCGCGGTTGAACCACCGGGATGCCCGGTGTCGCGCGTCCCAGTGGTCACAGCGCCATGGTCGGCTGTCAGACAGGCAGCTTCATCGGACCATCTGGCACAGGCATCCCGCCAGACACCGCGCCCCAGACCGACTGGTCGAAATTCACGATGGCACCGGTCATCAGCCCGGCGTCTTCAGACACAAGAAAATTCACCGCTCGGGCTGCTTCTTGAGGGTCGACTAGGCGACCGAATGGCAAGCTGGCCGTCGCCTTTTCCATCCAGTCCTCGCCGCCTGCCGCTGCCTGGATTTCCCTTTCATGATCGGACGACATCCAGCCGACATTCAACTGGTTAACCCGTATGCGGTTTCCCATCACCGAAAAGGCTGTGTTCGCCGTCAGTGTGGTCAGCGCACCCTTCGACGCACAATAGGCGTTGATGAACGGCTGTCCTGCCAGGGCAGAGATTGACCCGATGTTGCATATGGCTCCTTCGATGCCCTTGGCGATCATCAGCTTGATCGCATCCTGCATCAGGAAATATGGGCCGCGCACATTCGTGGCAAACAGCGCATCGAACAGTTCCGGGGTGGTGTCCAGGATCGTTCCCCGGTCGGTCAGCGCACCGGCATTGACCAGAACATCAATTCTGCCAAACAGCCTGTCGGTTTCTGCAATGACCCTGTGGCAATCCTCGACACTGGCGAAATCGGCCTGCACAAAATGCGCCTGCGTCGGTGCCAGGCTTTCGGTTACCGTCCGGCCTTTCGTGACATTCCGGCCTGTGATGACGATACCTGCCGCGCCGGCAGCAGCCAGCCTGCGGGCAATCGCCGCGCCAAGTCCTTGCGTGGCGCCGGTGACGACACAGACCTTGCCATCCATGCGGTTGAACGACTGTGTCATTGCACAACCTCATATCCCGCTGCCGCCATGACGCGCATCAGTTCCCGGTGGCCCTTGATCGCCATGTCGAGGGGCGGGGAAACCTTGGGGTCCTGCTCTGCCTCGACCACGAACCAGCCCTCATAGCCGTGATGCGCACAGCGTTTCACAATCGCTTCGAAATCAAGACTGCCGTCGCCCGGAACGGTGAAGGCCCCCTTGACCACGGCGTCGAGGAAGCTCTCACGCGAACGGTCCAGCCCGTCGATCACACCCATGCGCACGTCCTTGGTGTGGACGTGGGTGATGCGTTTGTGGTGGGTGTCGATCACCCGCAGCACGTCACCCCCGGCAAACGCCATGTGGCCCGCGTCAAACAGCAGCGGCACGGTCGAATGCTTCATCAGCAGGTCAAGTTCCGCCTCTGTCTCGATCGCCGCGGCCATGTGGTGATGATAGCTGATCGGCATACCTTCTGCCGCGCACCAGTCGGCGAAATCGCTGATCTTGCGGCCATAGGCGGCGATTTCGCCCTCGATCAGCTTCAGCTTCGTGGCAAGCGGCGCGGATTTCACGCCCTGAATGCTGCGCGCGGTTTCGCCATAGACGATACAAGGCGCACCCGCCGCCTTGAAAAAGGCGAGCTGCTGCGCAATGCGCTCCTTTTCCACCTCGATATCGCCGTCCAGCAGCAGGCCGGAAAACCAGCCCCCGCAGACCGAAATCTCATATCTCTTCAGGATCGGCCCCAGTTCGGCCATGTCCATCGGGAAGCGACGCCCGGTTTCCATGCCGGTGAACCCGGCGACAGAGGCCTGGCGCAGGCACTCTTCAAGGCTCACATCATCGGAAAGCTCCGCAAGATCGTCGTTCCACCAGGCAATCGGTGCAATGCCGAGTTTCGCTTTCATGTCTTCTCATACTCCTACGCGCTGCTTGGCGCGGATCGCGATCTGGCTTTCGCGGGCCTTCTTCACGCTGTCCCGCTCCGACACCTCCGGTACACCGACGTCCCAGTCGGCATCGCCCGGCACCCACGCATAGGCATCGGTGACGATAGACAGGACCGTGGTCCTGTCGTTGCCCTTTGCCCATTCCAGCGCCGCCTGCAGGTCGGCAAGGCTTTTGCAATGGCGCGTGGCCGCGCCCATCGCCTCGGCGTGCTTGGCGAAATCGACATGCAGCGGGTTATCGCGGTCTGTGATGCGACAATCCTTGAGCAGATTGTTGAAGCCCGGCACACCCTTGAACTGCTGCAAGCGGCTGATCACGGCATAGCCGCCGTTGTCGCAGACCACCACAATCATCTTGTGACCGGACAGCACCGCCGAATAGATGTCGGAGTTCATCATCATATAGGTGCCGTCGCCCAGCATGACGATGGGGGTGCCGCCGACCGCGCCGGGGCCGGATTGCGCCATGGCGCAGCCCCAGCCTGCGGCAATCTCGTAGCCCATGCAGGAAAAGCCGAACTCAAGATCGAAGCTGTTCGGTGCCTTGACCCGCCAGCCTTTGGCGACCTCTCCGGGAATCCCACCCGCTGCGGCGATCAAAGTGTCCTTCTCTCCCGCCGCCAGATTGACGGTGTTGACCACCTGCGCATAGGTCGGAACAGGCGTGTTGGTCGGAAGCTGATACGTATCAAGCAGCTCGTCCCATTCCTTGAACAGCGCCTTTGCGCGGGGCAGATGATCGGCGGGGGCTTTCCATTGCCCCAGCGCCGCATCCAGTTCGCGCACGGTTTCCAGCGCATCACCCACCACCGCCAGCGCCCGGTGTTTTACCGCATCGAAGCGGGCGGCGTTGATCGAGATGAACCGCGCCGTTTGCGAAAACGCCGTCCACGACCCCGTGGTGAAATCCTGCAACCGCGTGCCGATGGCAAGGATCACGTCCGCCTCTGCCGCCAGTGTGTTGGCGCTGGTCGAACCGACGATGCCGATGGGCCCGGCGTGGACGGGATGGTAATGGGTCAGACCGCCCTTGCCGGCGATGGTTTCCACCACTGGAATACCACGGTCGGCGGCAAATCTCGCCACCGTGTCCTCTGCCCCCGAATAGCGCACGCCGCCGCCCGCGATGATCAGCGGCTTCTTCGCCGTTTTCAGCAGCGCCGCCGCTTCCCTCATCGCATCC
>JBOFCO010000033.1:0-3028 GCA_051646105.1 Paracoccaceae bacterium | reverse complement strand
CAAGGCCCCTTGTCCGTTGTGCAGATCAGGCGCAGATGGCCTATGATCCACGCTGCATAACCTTTTACCGCACCAGCAGGCGGGCCTCGTGGCGCTTCAGTGTCTTGCGAGCCGCGGTGTAGCCTTCCAACCCTTCTTTGGACTTCAGGTCCGGGAAGAGTTCAAAGATTTCATTGCGTTGCGCATTGCCCATGCCCTTCAACGTATAGTCACCTGGTTGGAAGCTTTCGGTCCAGGCCCCGTTCGACAGCACAACTTCGTGCTGGTCGAACATGAAGTGGATGTAGGTCGTCTGCATGCTTTCCACTGCATGCACACCGGTGCTGCCCACCAGATGCTTGGCCGAAACCAGCACTTCGTGTTCATCAAAATACAGCGCGGTGCGGTCATTGGCGACCAACAGGCGGTGGTTTGGCGACACCATCATGTCACGCTCTGGCAGACCATTTCCAAGGCTGCCTTGCTTGACAAGAACCGGGCGCAGATGTGGCGCGCGCGCCATATCCTGCCAGCTCAGCGCCTTTTGCCCGACCCAGCGGATTTCCTGCAGCCCGTTGTCGCGCGTGACGATCTTGTCGCCTGCGCGCAGCGTTTCGACCGGAACCTCGCCACGCGGGGTGGCGATCATGGTGCCTGGCGTAAAGCAAGGGATGACGTTCTCGATGTTCACGAAGTTCATCGTGCCCGTCGGGTTGCCATCGGCATCCAGGAAGGTGACCGTGCCGTTCTCCGGGTTATCATCCGAAAGGACAATACGCAGCGGGCCAGAGCCTGTCAGATCGAGCACGTCAAAGTCATCGCCCGTTTCGCTGCCATCGACCACATCATTGGCGTTTGCACCCACGAACACGTCGCGATCAGCGCCGCCCGTCATGGTATCCACACCAAGGCCGCCGATCAGCGTGTCGTTGCCGACATCACCGGAAAGGCTGTCATTGCCTGTGCCACCATCAAGGCTGTCATTGCCCGCCCCGCCAAACAGCGTATCGAGCCCTTGGCCACCCGCCAGCGTATCGTCGCCGAAACCGCCAACCAGACGATCATTGTCGATACCGCCATCAAGGCTGTCATCGCCCGTGCCGCCGAACAGCGTATCGGCATCATCCTGACCAAAGATCGTGTCGTTGCCATCACCACCGAACAGGCTGTCTGCGTTGTTCAGCGGACGAAGGTCTGTTGCATCTGGAATGTTCAGGCCATCCAGCACACCTACAGGCAGGCCGCCGTAGATCAGGTCATCACCAAGGTTGCCATAGATCGTGTCGCGGCCTTCGCTGCCGATCACCGTATCCGTGCCGTCGCCAGCATAAACAAGGTCATTGTCGATGCCTGCATCGATGCTGTCATCACCGATGCCGCCGTAGATTTCATCCGCGTCATCACCGGTGCTGATCGTATCGTTGCCTGTACCGCCATAGACAGTATCCAGATCGTTCAGCGGCGTGGGGTCTGCCGGGTAGAGGCCCGGATAATCCACATCTGGCAATGGGCTGCCGGAAAGGCCGCCAGTGTTGATCACATCATCGCCGTCCTGACCGCGCACGATATCGCTGCCATCTTCGCCGATCAGCGTGTCATTACCCAAGCCGCCAGCAAGGCTGTCGTCGCCGTTGCCGCCATCCAGGCTGTCATCGCCGGCAGCGCCGATCAGCGTGTCTTCGCCGTCGTTGCCGAAGAGCGTGTCGTTGCCGTCCTGACCGTTGATCGTATCGTTGCCCGCGTTGCCACGGACACTGTCATCGCCAGTGCCAGCGCGGACAGAGTCATCACCAAGGCCAGCCAGAATAGTGTCATTGCCCGCTCCTGCAATAATGAAGTCATCATTCGGCGCATCACCCGGCAGGATCGCATCGCCACGGTCCACAAAATCGCCGTCGTTGTCGCCCGTGTAGTTCACGTCGATCAGATCATCGCCGCCAGTGCCAAACACGATACCGTCCCGATCATCGTCTTCAGCCACGGTGATCGTCCAGGTCGTGGTGTCAGTCAGACCTTCTTCATCGACGATGGTGTAGGTGACCACTGCCACGCCGGTGAAACCTGGCGTTGGCGTAAAGGTCAGCGTGCCATCGGCGTTTACCGCCACGGTGCCGTTCGGGCTGGTGGGCAGGCCCAGAATGGTCAGCGTGTCGCCATCAACATCCGTGTCGTTGCCCAGAACCCCAAAAGTGACCGGCGTGTTGAACGGCGTGGTCGAGGTATCGGGGTTGGCCTCTGGGGCATCGTTCACTGGCGTCACGGTCACTGTCACGGTCGAGGTTGCCGTGTTCCCGTCTGGGTCGGTGACCGTGTAGGTGATGGTATCCGTGCCGGTGAAATCATCATTCGGCGTGTAGGTGATCGTGCCATCCGGGTTGACCGTGACCGTGCCGTTTGGCGCGGTTGGTGTGCCGGAAATGGTCAGCGGCTGGCCATTGCCATCGGTATCATTGGCCAGCACCGGAATGGTGACAGGCGTATCTTCCGGGGTCGTGGCCGTATCCGGGTTGGCATCTGGCAGATCGCTCAGCACGTTTTCGATGTTGACGAAATTCATCGTGCCGGTCGGCGCGCCTGCTGCATCCAGGAAAGTGACCGTGCCGTTTTCGGCATTGGCCGGATCGTAGGCAATGGAGATCGGGCCAAGGCCGCGCAGATCCAGCGTGTCTTCGTCAAGGCCGGTTTCCGAACCATCCACGCTGTCGCCAGCGTTGGCCCCAACGAACGTATCGCGGTCCGCGCCACCGATGGCGACATCTGCACCAACGCCATCGGTCAGCAGGTCATCACCGGCACCGCCGTCAACCGTATCGTCGCCCTGCCCGCCCGTGATGGTATCAGCGCCTGCATCCCCCAGGATGCTGTCGTCATCAATGCCACCATCCAGCAGGTCGGCACCTTCGCCACCTTCGATCGTGTCGGCATCATCGCCGCCGAAGATGCTGTCGGCACCGTCACCGCCAAACAGGCTGTCACGGTTGTTGTCATCATCCAGATCAACCGCATCAACCAGATCGGTCGGCCCTGCGTTGGTGGCCGTGCCACCATA
>JBOFCO010000018.1:0-15832 GCA_051646105.1 Paracoccaceae bacterium | reverse complement strand
TCGTGATCGACGATGCTGCCGTGACGCCGAAATATGTTCACGGATTCGAGGCCAAGCGCGAGCTGCCGATCATTGGCCGGATTGCCATGGGATCGTTGCGCAACAAGCTGCTGATCCTGTTGCCTGCTGCGCTTGCCCTGTCTGCCTTTGCGCCCTGGATCATTACGCCGCTGCTGATGATCGGCGGGGCCTATCTGTGTTTCGAGGGAGCAGAGAAGATCGCGCATCGGCTGTTTCCGCACGATGACGCGCATGATGAGGATCAGGCTTATGACGATCCCTCGCATCTGGAGGAAGCCAAGGTCGCAGGGGCCATCAAGACCGATTTCATCCTGTCCGCCGAGATCATGACAATTGCCCTGTCCGAAATCCCTGACGGCGGCATTCTGCTTCAAGCGGTGACACTGGGGATCGTCGGGACGGCGATCACCGTTCTTGTCTACGGCACCGTGGCACTGATCGTGAAGGCGGATGATTTCGGCGTGCATCTGGCGCGCGAAAGCCGGTTTGGCATCGTGCGTGCCTTTGGCCGGGGGCTGGTTGCGGGGATGCCGCCCTTTATGTCGCTGCTGTCGACCATCGGCACCGCAGCGATGCTGTGGGTCGGCGGGTCGATCCTCGTGCACGGGCTGGAAGTTCTGGGCTATCCGTGGCTTGGCCACACGATCCACGACCTTGCCGCGACTGCCGCCCATATGGTTCCGCAGGCCGAGGCGGTGGTGGAATGGCTGGTGACGGCATTCATCGATCTTCTGATCGGTATTGCCGTGGGCATCGCGCTGGTTCCCGTCGCCAGCAGGGTCATCGCGCCGGTTCTGCGGCTGTTTTCGCGCAAACCCGCAAAGGGTCATTAGTCAAAGCATATCCCCCGGCCGAAGCCGGGGGTATTGGTGCATGGGCTCAAAGCAGCCCCTTTGCCACCTTGGCCACGTTCTCGGCTGTGATGCCGAACTCCTTGTAGAGCGTTTCATAGGGCGCAGATGCGCCAAAGCTGGTCATGCCGACAAAGGCGGATTTGCCCTCGCGCCCGCGTTCGCCCAGCAGGAAGCGGTCCCAGGGCTGGCGCACACCGGCCTCGACCGCGACGCGGACCGGGCCGGCGGGCAGCACGCGGCGGCGCCATGCCTCATCCTGCGCGGCGAACAGCTCCATGCACGGCATGGAAACGACGCGGGTGCCAATGCCCGCTGCTTCCAGGGTTTCGCGGGCGGCCATGGCGATTTCCACCTCGGACCCGGTCGCCATCAGGATCACCTGCCGTTTGCCGGTGGCTTCAGCCAGCACATAGCCGCCCTTGGCGGTCAGGTTCTGGTTGGTGTGGGTGGTGCGCACGGGTTTCAGGTTCTGGCGGCTCAGCGCCAGCACCGAAGGCGTGGTCTTGCTGGTCAAGGCCAGTTCCCAGGCTTCGGCAGTTTCCACGACATCCGCCGGGCGAAAGACGTGGGTGTTGGGCGTGGCGCGACATATAGCCAGATGTTCGACCGGTTGGTGGGTCGGGCCATCCTCGCCCAGACCGATGCTGTCATGGGTCATCACATAGACGACCGGAATGCCCATCAGCGCCGAAAGCCGCATCGAGGGGCGAGCATAGTCGGTAAAGCACATGAAGGTGCCGCCATAGGGGCGGATGCCGCCGTGCAGCGCCATACCGTTCATCGCTGCGGCCATGCCATGTTCGCGGATGCCGTAATAGGCGTAGCGGCCCTTGCGGTTTTCCGGCCCGAATACGCCCAGATCCTTGGTCAGCGTCAGGTTCGATCCGGTCAGGTCGGCGGAACCGCCAAATGTTTCCGGCATCACCGGGTTGACCGCATCCAGCACCATTTCCGATGCCTTGCGGCTGGCAACCGCCTTGCCGCTTTCCGATGCCGCCTTCTTTACCGCGCGGATCGCGCCTGCCAGCTTTTTCGGCGCATCGCCCGCGAACTGCCGGGCGAACTCGGCCTGACGTGCGGCGGGCAGGGCGGCAAGGCGTGCTTCCCAGTCCTTGCGGGCTTCGGCCCCGCGCGCGCCGATCTCTTCCCACTGCTTCTTGATCCCGGCGGGAATTTCAAAGGCGTCGCCTTTCCAGCCGTAGCCTGCCTTGGTGTCGGCGATCAGCTTGGCATCGGTCAGTGCGCCGTGGCCTTTGGATGTGTCCTGGGCGCTGGAGCCCAACGCGATATGGGTCTTGCAGGCGATCATTGCCGGGCGCGGCGATTTCTTCGCCGCCGTAATCGCACGGTCGATGTCCGCCGGGTCGTGCCCGTCACAGTCGAACACGTCCCAGCCCGATGCGGCGAAGCGCGCCTTCTGGTCGGTGACGTCGGCGATAGAGACCTTGCCATCGATGGTGATGCCGTTGTTGTCCCACAGCACGATCAGACGCGACAGTTGCTGCTTTCCGGCAAGCCCGATCGCCTCCTGGCTGACGCCTTCCATCAGGCAACCGTCGCCCGCGATGACATAGGTGAAGTGATCAACGATCTTTGCGCCCCAGCGGGCGCGCAGGTTTTCCTCGGCCATGGCAAAGCCCACGGCGTTTGAAATCCCCTGGCCCAGCGGGCCGGTCGTGGTTTCCACACCCTTGGCATGGCCATATTCCGGGTGGCCCGCCGTGATCGCGCCCCACTGGCGGAAGTTCTTGATCTGGGCCAGCGTCATGTCCTTGTAGCCGGTCAGATATAGCAGCGAATAGATCAGCATCGATCCGTGTCCCGCAGACAGGATGAACCGGTCGCGGTTCGGCCAGTCGGGGTGAGAGGCATCAAAGCTCAGATGCTTTTCGAAAAGGACGGTTGCCACATCGGCCATGCCCATCGGCATGCCGGAGTGACCGGAATTCGCGGCAGCCACCGCATCAAGCGTCAGGGTCCGGATTGCCGCCGCCTTCATCCAGTGATCGGGGTTGGCGCTGCGCAGGGCGGTGATATCCAATGCGGTCATCCTTCAATGCGGGTTGATGTCTCGGGCCATGCGGGGCGTGATAGCAGCCCAGCGGGCAAGATCAAGCGCGTGGCATAAGTATCTGGCAGCAAAGGGGGCGCAATCGCTGGCATCTTTGCGATAAGATCGCCATATCTGTAGATGCGGCCGATTCGGGCCACCATCGGTGGTGGTTGTGGTGTCTGCCGCGGGCTATTGTGTGACCGGCAGGAAATGGGGCATGTCCATGACAGATATCGCCGCGCTTGAAAGACGGATCGTGCTGGCGCTCGACCGCATTGGTCGGGGGCTGGATTCGATACCGGCCGACCTGTCATCCACCGGGTCCGCCGACGCTGCGCCACAACCCGAACTGCCGCTGCGCCCCCGTGCGCAGCTGCGTGAAGCGAACCGTCAGGCAGAACGCGAGGCGGCGGAATCTGCCCGTCTGCGCGAGTCGCTGGAGGCAGAGCGGAGCGCGAACGCCCAGTTGACCGAACGCGTCAAGGCCATCAAGGAACGCCAGGAAAACATGGTCGGCCAACTTGAACGCAAGGTGGCGCGGCTGACCCAGCAGCTTGACGCGCACGGGCTGGAAGTCCAGCGCCAGAAACGGATCAATGCCAATCTGGCCGAGATCAACCGCGCGCTGCGCGAAGCTGCGTTGAACGGCCATACCGAACCGCATCTGCTGAACAAGAGCATGATGGCGGAACTTGAAGCGCTGCGCGGTGCCCGTGCGACAGAGATCGCCGAACTGGACGAGATCATGCAGGAGCTGAAGCCCTATATCGGAGAAGCCGCCAATGCCTGACATGACGGTAACGATCGGCGGGCGTGATTATACCGTGGCCTGCCGCGAGGGTGAGGAGCATTTCCTGCAATCCGCAGCACGGATGCTGGATGCCGAGGCGCAGACCCTGATCGACCAGATCGGCCGGATGCCAGAGGCGCGGATGCTGCTGATGGCAGGCCTGATGCTGGCCGATCGCACGGCGGGCATGGATGATCAGGTGCGTATCGCACAGGACCGTGCCGCTGCGGCCGAACAGCAGCTTTCCGATATCCGCAAAACGCCGCCGCCTTCGTCCGGGCAGGCCAAGGCCGCCGTCCTTCCGGCGCAGGTCGAGGAAACCATGGCGATGATCGCCGCAAGGGCCGAAGAACTTGCGGAGCGAGTCGAGGCCCGCGCCGCAAGTTGACGGAAGTTTCCGCCGGACGCGAAACCGTCAGGCGTTGGCTTCGCGGATCTTGTCGGCAGCTTCCTTGTTGAAGGCGATGCCCTTGGAACTGAAAAGCTGGTCAAGTTCCCCCGAAAGCGTCATCTCTGTCACGATGTCGCAGCCGCCGACGAATTCGCCCTTCACGTAAAGCTGCGGGATCGTCGGCCAGTCGGAAAAATCCTTGATGCCCTGCCGGATTTCGGCATCGGCCAGCACATCCACATCCTTGTAGTCGACGCCCATATAGTTCAGCACCCCGGCGACGCGGGACGAAAACCCGCATTGCGGCATCATCTTGCTGCCCTTCATGTAAAGCACGACATCATTGCTGGTCACGGTATCGCGGATCGTATCGGTCGCGGTCATGTCTTACTCCGGTGCCTTTGTGGTCAGGGCCAGCGCGTGAAGCTGGCCATTGGGGCCGTCCATCTTGCCTTTCAGGCTGGCATAGACGGCACGCTGTTGCTGCACGCGGTTCATCCCGCGAAAGCTTTCATCGATCACCTCTGCCGCCCAGTGGTTTCCGTCGCCAGCCAGATCGGTGATGGTGATCTTCGCTTGCGGGAACGAGGCCCGGATCAGGTTCTCGATATCCTGCGCTTCCATCGGCATGGTCTTGCCCTTCCTGTTCTGGCGCAAATGTAAGGCTGGGGGCGGGCCGCCGCAAGGTCGTGTCAGGTTTCGAACGCAAAGATGTAGATGGTGAGCAAGCCTGTGTTATCAAACGCGACGCCGATCGAAGTATAGGCGAAAGTGCCGAGCTTTGCTTCGGCGCCCTTCAGGTCATGTTCATGCTGCGGCGTCCACCATCCGGGCCCCTGCGGCGCCGACAGGATACCGGTATCGGGCCGCAGGTCGCCGGGATCGGTGCCAAGCAGACCCAGCAGCGCCTTGCCGCCCTCAAGCGTGGCTTTCAACCTGAACTGGACAAAGCGATCCTGAAAGCCACCTTCAAGATGGTGCTGGACTGTCACCCCGTCAGGCAGCGGACCGCCAAGATCGACCTCGAACAGTTCCTTGGCCTTTTGGCCCGTCGTTTCGGTTTCATCGGCGCAGAAAATCAGGCACTCCGCCCGGGCAGGACTTGCGGGAAGCCAGCCGATGCACAGGGCAACACCAACCGCAAAAACCGAAAACCGGAACATTCAGAACACCTTTCACTGGCGTTCAGCATTTGAAAGTGCAGGCGCGTTGTCAACAAACGGCTTTGTGACTGCGGGCCGTCAGGCCACCGCTCTCGCAAACGCGCCGCGATACAGGTCCGAAAGCTCTGCCAGCGGCGCAGACTCTGCCCCGAAGGTCACGCGGTTGCCGCCGAAATGTCCGACGCGCGTCACCTCTACCCCCGTGGTCAGCGCGGCGGCTTCCAGCACCTTTGCTTCGTCTTCTGTGCAGGCGACCAGATAGCGGGCCTGATCCTCGCCATACAGCCGGCCGATGTCAGCCGTATCCAGCGATACGCCAATCCCTGCGGCTTCGGCCATCTCGAAAGCTGCCAGTGCCAGCCCGCCGTCCGACAGGTCTGTGGCGGCGCGCAGCGCCTTGCGGTTGGCGCGCAGGAAATCGCCATTGGCGCGTTCTGCGGCCAGGTCGACGGGGGGGGCATCGCCCGCCTCGATCCCGAAGGCCTCTGCCAGCAGCGCCGACTGGCCCAGATGCCCGAAGCTTTCACCAATGACCAGCGCCATATCGCCATCTTGCGGCAGACCCGCGATCAGGTCGGCGGCATCCGCCAGCAGGCCCACGGCGGCGATCGTCGGCGTCGGCAGGATGCCGGAACCGTCGGTTTCGTTGTATAGCGACACGTTGCCCGAGACGATGGGGAAATCCAGCGCGCGGCAGGCTTCACCGATACCTTTGATCGCGCCAACGAACTGGCCCATGATTTCCGGCTTTTCCGGGTTGCCGAAATTCAGGTTGTCGGTCGCGGCCAAGGGCTCCGCGCCCACGGCCACCAGATTGCGCCATGCTTCCGCCACCGCCTGTTTGCCACCCTCGAACGGGTTGGCTTTCACATAGCGCGGCGTCACATCGCTGGTAAAGGCCAGCGCCTTTTTCGTGCCGTGCACGCGCACCACGCCCGCGCCCAGACCGGGGGTGCGGATCGTGTCAGCCATGACCTGCGTGTCATACTGTTCCCACACCCACGCCTTGTGCGCATGATTCGGACTGCCGATCAGGGCCTTCAACGCTTCCATTGCCCCGATGGCCGGAATTTTGTCCAAGGGCGCGGCTTTCGGCGTTTCCACCCAAGGGCGGTCGTATTCCGGCGCGCTGGAGGACAGTTTCGACAGCGGCAGATCGGCCTTCACCTCGTTCCCGTGCAGGATCAGGAAGCGGTCCTCGATTATGGTTTCGCCGACGATGGCGAAATCCAGATCCCATTTTTCAAAAATGGCGCGGGCGACGGCCTCCCTTTCAGGTTTCAGCACCATCAGCATCCGTTCCTGGCTTTCCGACAGCATCATTTCATAGGCGGTCATGTTCGCTTCGCGCTGCGGCACCTGATCCAGTTGCAGCTTGATGCCCAGACCACCCTTGTCGCCCATTTCCACAGCCGAGCAGGTCAGCCCCGCCGCGCCCATGTCCTGAATGGAAATCACGCTGTCCGATGCCATCAGCTCCAGACAGGCTTCCAGCAGGCGCTTTTCGGTGAAGGGATCGCCGACCTGCACTGTGGGGCGCTTTTCCTCGATCGTGTCGTCGAATTCGGCGGATGCCATCGTCGCCCCGCCGACGCCGTCGCGCCCGGTCTTGGCCCCCAGATAGACGACGGGCATTCCCACGCCCGACGCCGCCGAATAGAAAATCTTGTCCGCATCTGCGAGGCCTGCCGCAAAGGCATTCACCAGACAGTTGCCGTTATAGGCCCGGTGAAAGCGCACTTCGCCGCCCACGTTCGGCACACCGAAGCAGTTGCCATAGGAACCAACGCCCTCGACCACGCCCTTGACCAGATGCGCCGTCTTGGGGTGATCCGGCACGCCGAAGGAAAGGCTGTCCATCGCCGCAATGGGCCGCGCGCCCATGGTGAACACGTCGCGCAGGATGCCGCCCACGCCGGTCGCAGCGCCCTGATGCGGCTCGATATAACTGGGGTGGTTGTGGCTTTCCATCTTGAACACCACGGCCTGACCATCACCGATGTCCACCACACCCGCATTCTCGCCCGGCCCGCAGATCACCT
Organism: Paracoccaceae bacterium; assembly: GCA_051646105.1. GTDB lineage: Bacteria > Pseudomonadota > Alphaproteobacteria > Rhodobacterales > Rhodobacteraceae > JBOFCO01. The sequence continues at coordinate 8,518 of JBOFCO010000018.1, read as the reverse complement.
GTGGCCCGGTGGTGTGCAGGGTGCGCAGCCATTTCTTGGATGACTTGTAGGAACAATGCTCGTTCCACATCGCCGAAAAGATGCCTAGTTCGGTAAAGCTCGGGGTGCGCCCGATGATCTGAAGGATGCGCTGATATTCCTCGGGCTTCAGCCCGTGGGCGGTGATCAGGTCGGGGGTGATCTTCGGATCCTGCATCGGGCGTTCCGGTCCTTGTGCGGCGGGGCGGGAAAGTCGCGCCCTCCTTAGGGCAAGCGGAGCGGAGCGAAAAGGGCCGGTCCGATCCGCGTGGCAAAGTTTTTCCGCAGGACCGGGTATTTTTCCGCCGCGATGTCGAATTCGCGGCCGGTCGCGCGTCCTTGTTGTAGGATCAACGGCATTTCCGCCCGCGACCGAAACCGGAGATGATGATGAAATACATGCTTCTGCTGTACGGCAACCCGGCTGACGACCCCACCCCGGACAGCCCTGAATTCGGCCCCTGGATGGAGGAGTTCATGACCCTTGATCAGCGTATGAAGCACGTCGCCACCGTGCTGTCGGGTGAAGGCTTGCAGGGCGTCGAAACCGCCACCTGCCTGCGCAGCCGGGGCGGCAAGGTCGAAACCATGGATGGCCCCTTTGCGGAAACGCGCGAACATCTGGGGGGCTACTACCTTATCGAGGCCGCCGATCTGGATGCCGCGATGAAGTTTGCCGCCGCGATCCCGATTGCCCGCACCGGCACGGTCGAGATACGGCCGGTCATGGAATATTAGGGGGGTGACATGCAATACATGCTTCTGATCTATTCGAATCCGGACGACCGCCCGAAACCGGGCACACCTGAATTCGCGGCGCTGATGCAAGGTTACGCCGAACTTGGGCAGGCCCTTCGAAAAGACGGCGCCCATATTGCCGGTGACGCGCTGACGGGGGCGGATAAAGCCCGCACCCTGCGCGGCAGGGCTGGCAGGGTCGAATTGATGGACGGCCCCTTTGCCGAAACGCGCGAGCATCTGGGCGGCTATTACCTGATCGATGTGCCCGATTTCGAAGCCGCCGCCGCTTATGCCAGGCGGATTCCCACACTGCATCATGGCGCGGTGGAAATACGGCCTGTCGCAGGGTTCAATCTGTGAACACCGCAGCCGCAGCGCTGGATACGACCCTGCGCGCAGACCGGGGGCGGCTTCTGGCCGCCCTCATAGCCCGCACAGGTGATTTCCAGCGGGCAGAGGATGCCCTTCACGAGGCCGCTGCCTCTGCCCTTGTTCACTGGGGCAGGACAGGGGTGCCGGATCGCCCGGCTGGCTGGCTGCTGCGCGCGGCATTGCGCAAGGCCATCGATGGTTACCGTAAAAGCAAACGAGCAGGCCGCCATGCCGCGGAAATGGCCGCCCTGGCAAAAGAGGAGGCGGACGCTCCCGATATCGATGCGATCCCTGACGAACGGTTGCGGCTGATCTTTACCTGCTGCCACCCGGCGCTGGCGCAAAAGACCCAGGTCGCGCTGACATTGCGCGCCCTTTGCGGGCTGACCACCGCCCAGGTCGCGGCGGTGTTTCTGGACGAGGAAGCCACGATGGCGCAGCGTCTATCGCGGGCAAAGGCCAAGATTGCCGCTGCGGGGATTCCCTATGCCGTTCCAGAAGCCGAAGACCGGGCGGCCCGGCTTGATCCGGTGCTGACCGTCATCTTCCTTGTCTTCACCTCGGGCTATGGTGCGGGTGCCGCGGTGGGGCACGATCTGTGCGAGGAAGCCATCTTTCTGGCGCGGCTTTTGAACCGCCTTACCCCCGGTGAGGCAGAGGCGGAAGGCCTGCTGGCATTGCTGCTGCTGACCCACGCAAGGGCGCAGGCGCGCTGCGATGCGACCGGGGCAACCGTTCCGCTGGCCGAACAGGATCGGGCACTATGGAACGCGCCGATGATCGCTGAGGGCGAGGCGATGCTTGAAATGGCAATGTCCCGGCGCAGGGCGGGGCCGTTCCAGATCAAGGCTGCGATCGCCGCGCTTCATGCCGAGCGTAATTCGAAGACGCCGGACTGGCGCCAGATCGTGCTTCTTTATGATGCACTTCTGATGTGGGAACCGACGCCGGTTATCCGGCTGAACCGTGCGGTGGCGCTGGCGGAAGCCGGCCATGGGGCAGCCGCGCTGAAACAGTTGCGCGGCTTGTCGGATGCGCTTGGGGGTTATCAGCCCTTTTACGCTGCTCTCGCGGATCTGGAATCCCGCTTCGGAACGATCAGTGCCGCGCTGGATGCCTATGCCCGTGCGGAAGGGCTGTCATCAAATCCCGCCGACCGCGCATTTCTTGTGCAGCGGGCACGAAACGCCAAAAAAAAGGCCGAGACAAAGCTCGGCCAAAGTCCAACAGGGAGGTAAAGGTGCATCGGTCACCCGACAATCACCTTGACCCTCATCTAGGAATCGCCCGTGTTTTAATCAAGAAAAAACCATGGCATTCTCATGCATATCCGCCATGCGTTGCCGTTATACCTCAGGTTGAGGTTTCCGCGCTCTGCCTGCGGCGCTGCGCCATGATTTCCTCGGTAACGAAGTCCCTGAATGCAGCCACGCGCTTCGATTGCCGCAACTCCTCCGGATAGGCCAGGAATACCGGAACCTCGCCCGATTCGATGTCAGGCAGCACACGGACCAGGTCGGGGAAGTCCTCTGTCAGATAATCGGGCAGCACACCGATGCCCAGATGGTTCAACACCCCCTGCAGCACACCGAAATAGTTGTTGACCGTCAGGGTCGACGCGATTTCGAAGCCCATCAGCTTTTGCACCAGCACAGCGCCGGCCGCGACTTGCGCCGCGCCGGCCTGCTGACAGATAAGCCGGTGGTTCGACAGATCCTCAAGCCTGACCGGCGTGCCTGCGGTTTCCAGATACTTCGGGGTGGCGTACAGGCGCATACGGATGTTCATCAGCCGCCGCCGGATAAGATCGGCCTGGCTGGGTTCCTTCATGCGGATCGCCACATCGGCTTCGCGCATCGGCAGGTCCAGCACGCGCTCCTCCAGCAGCAGGTCGATCTTGAGATCGGGATACTTCGCGTAAAGCGCGGGCAGCCGCGGAGCCAGCCACAATGTGCCAAAACCGGTGGTGGTGGTCACCCGCAACTCGCCGAAGACCTCGTCCTCGCTGTCGCGGATACGCGCCGATGCCGCATCCAGACGTTTTGCCATGACGGATGTGGCATCGAACAGCAGCTCTCCCTGTTCGGTCAGGATCAGACCCCGCGCATGGCGGTGGAACAGCGTGGTGTTCAGGCTTTCCTCAAGCGCGCGGATCTGGCGACTGACTGCCGATTGCGACAGGTGCAGGGTTTCCCCGGCGTGGGTCAGGCTGCCCGCATCGGCAACCGCATGAAAAACCCGCAGCTTGTCCCAATCCATCGACATCGTTCCTTTACCCGTCCGGCATTCTGCGTCCGGCCCGCCCTGTCTGCGCGCGGACCCTAGAAGGGTGCGTCCTTTGACGCAAACGGAACCTGCGGCAAAGGGAAAATACCGATGGATTTCCCCGCCGGACCGGGCATTGCGCGCCCTACCTGCCCAAGATCGGGGCAGGTTGTGGACAGCCACCCCGCAAATCCGAAACGGACGGTGGATTTCCGCCTGTGTGCACCGTATGTCTTGGGAAAACGCCTAAGGACAGAATGTCGTCTGCAAGAGACGCGTTTCGGGCGGCAGATTTCGGATCGGGGGGCAGCATGGCGATCGGGGTATTTGATTCTGGTTTGGGCGGGCTGACGGTGCTGGGCGCGCTGCAAAAACGCCTGCCTGATGTGCCCTTCGTCTATTACGGCGACAATGCCCATGCGCCCTATGGCGTGCGCGATGCCGATGACATTTTCCGCCTGACCTGCGCCGGGGTTGAACGGCTGTGGGACGAAGGTTGCGATCTGGTGCTTCTTGCCTGCAACACAGCATCGGCCGCCGCGCTGAAGCGGATGCAGGAAACCTGGGTGCCAAAAGACAAGCGTGTTCTGGGCGTTTTCGTGCCGCTGATCGAGGCGTTGACCGAGCGCCATTGGGGCGACAACTCCCCCCCGCGTGAAGTGGCGGTCAAGCATGTCGCGCTGTTTGCAACGCCCGCCACCGTGTCCAGCCGCGCTTTCCAGCGGGAACTCGCCTTTCGCGCCATTGGGGTAGATGTGGAAGCACAGCCGTGCGGCGGTGTCGTCGATGCCATCGAGCAGGGTGATGAAATTCTGGCCGATGCACTGGTGCGCAGCCATGTTGCGGCCCTGCTGCGCCGGATGCCGCATCCGCAGGCTGCGATACTGGGCTGCACGCATTACCCGCTGATGGAGCATGTGTTTCAGGAAGCTTTGGGGGAAAGCGTCAAAGTCTATTCCCAGCCGCGTCTCGTGGCGGACGCCACTGCCGACTATCTGACGCGGCGGCCGGAAATGTCGGGGTCAGGGACCGATTCGAAATATCTGACCACCGGCAGGCCGGAGAGCGTCAGCGCGCATGCCACGCAATTCCTGCGACGTGGGGTCAAGTTCCAGGCGGCGTGATCTGCCAGGCGACGATAAACAGTCTGCCCGCGCAACTGTTCGCGAGCTTTGGATAATCGCCGCGACAACATCACTGGCATACCACAATCCCGCCCGGATCGACCGGTAACACTTCATCAACCAAGTGGAGTGAAAGCCCATGTTGAAATCACGTTCCCAGCTTCTGTCCGGCCTCGTCTTTCTGACTGCTGGGCTTATGCTGGTCTTCGGGGCGACCGCGTCCCGCGCCGCGACAGTGGCTGAAAGCGACTTGCCGGGTGGTGCGTTTTCATCGCTCTGGTCGGCCCCGACCGAAATCGTCGCGGGCATCACCAGCGTCACCGGGACAGGCAGCGCGGGCCGCTTCGACAACCTTGTTTTCCCCGGGCTGCCCGTGGGGGCTCAGACAATCACCATCGATTTCATGGCGCCGCCGTCGATCGGCTGGTCTTATGCCGCGGGTGGCAGCGTGCTGGTGTCAAACGCGCCGTTCCGCTGGGGCTGGGACGGGTTGCTCGCCGGCACCGTTTCGCTGAACTATCTGAAACGCAGCCAGCGGCTGACCATGAACCTGACCGATCAGTTTGCCGGTGGTCCGCTGTATATGGCGATGAACTTCACCTGGGGTAACGGCATCAGCTATACGATCAGCGCGCCGTCGAACCTGGCCCCGCCGCCGCCGACCCCGCCTGTCGCACCGGTTCCGGCCCCGGCCGCCGCCGGGCTTCTCGGGGGCGCGCTGCTTGGTCTCGGTCTGCTGGCACGTCGTCGCGGCAAGACCGCCGCCTGAGCCAGGCCTGCCGACGAAAACAAAACCCGGTCGCAGCTGCGACCGGGTCTTTTTGTTTCAGGCGGTTACGTCTCTTTTGGGCAGCACCCAGCCTGGCCGGATGAAATGGCAGGTATAGCCGTTGGGGATCCGCTCCAGATAATCCTGATGTTCCGGCTCTGCCTCCCAGAACGGCCCCGCGGGCCTGATCTCGGTGACGGCCTTGCCCGGCCACAGACCGGACGCATTCACGTCGGCCACCGTATCCTCGGCGATGCGTCTTTGGGTATCGTCAAGAAAATAGATGCCTGACCGATAGGATGTGCCCCTGTCATTTCCCTGCCTGTCAGGCGTTGTCGGATCATGGATCTGGAAAAAGAACTCCAGCAGGCGACGATAGGTCATCACCGACGGATCGAAGACAACCTCGATCGCCTCGGCATGGGTACCGTGATCGCGGTATGTCGCATTCGGAACATCGCCGCCGGAATAGCCGACGCGGGTTTTCACCACCCCCGGCAGCTTGCGTATCAGATCCTGCATTCCCCAGAAGCAGCCGCCCGCAAGGATTGCGGTTTCACTCATCATTTGTCTCCTTCGAACAGCGGCAGATAGTCGGCATAGCCCGCGTCAACCAGATCACTGACCGGAACGAAGCGCAGCGAGGCCGAATTGATGCAATAGCGCAGGCCGCCCTGATCGCGCGGACCATCATCGAAGACATGGCCCAGATGACTGTTGCCGTGGGCCGACCGCACCTCGGTGCGTGTCATGCCGTGGGTCTTGTCGACAAGCTCCACCACATGCGCATCCTCGACGGGCCGGGTGAAACTCGGCCAGCCGCACCCTGAATCGAACTTGTCGAGAGAGGTGAACAAAGGCTCTCCCGATACGACGTCGACATAAAGTCCGTCGCCCTTGAAGTCGTGAAACTCGTTGGAAAAAGGGCGTTCGGTGCCATTCTGCTGGGTGACGCGATACTGCTCCGGCGTCAGCCGGGCAACGGCTTCGGCGGTCTTCGCAAATGTCCGGGTCATAGCAACCTCTCTATGCTTCGTCGTCGAATTGCGCAGTTGCCTGTCAATATATGCTGCGCGCCGTCTGGAACAATTCGCCCTGTCGTAACGTCATGCCTCAGGCTAACACGATTTCGCTGTTCTGCATCCCTTACTCTGCGGCTGTGCGAAAGACCGGCTCCATCCCGTTCAACGCCTCGGCGGGCAGGTGGCACTTGATCTGATGGCCTGCCGCCACCTCGCGCACCGGCGGCACCACGGTTTCGCACAATCCCCCGGCAACTTGCGCTTTCCAGCGGCAGCGGGTCTGGAACGGGCAACCGGGCGGCGGGTTCATCGCAGATGGAATATCGCCCTCCAGCACAACGCGGCGTTTTTCGACACGGGTGTCGGCAATCGGCACGGCGGAAAGCAGTGCCTCGGTATAGGGATGATAGGGCGGGCTGAACACCTGTTCGGTGCTGCCCAGTTCCACGACATGGCCCAGATACATCACCATCACCCGGTCGCTCAGATAGCGGACGATGGAAAGATCGTGGCTGATGAACAGCAGCGTGGTGCGGTTCCTGCGCTGGATTTCCATCAGCAGATCGGTGACAGCGGCCTGCACGGAAACATCCAGCGCCGAAACCGGCTCATCCGCCACAACGATCTTCGCCCCGCCCGCGAAGGCCCGTGCGATGCCCACCCGCTGCTTCTGCCCGCCCGACAACTGGCGCGGCATCCGTTCGGCGAATGCGCGCGGAAGCTTGACCAGATCGAGCAGTTCCAGCATCCGTGCATGGCGTGCCGCATCGCTGTCGCCCTCGCCGAAAATCTCCAGCGCGCGGATGATCTGTCTGCCCACGGTCATCGACGGGTTCAGCGTGTCGAACGGGTTCTGGAATACCATCTGCACGCCCGACACCGTGTCGGTGTTGCGCTTTTCGATGGGGGTGCCCTGAATCTCCTGATCATACAGCATGATCGTGCCGCCGGTCGCGGTTTCCAGCCCCATCAGCACCTTGGCCAGCGTCGACTTCCCGCAGCCGGATTCGCCGACGATGGCCAGCGTCTCGCCCTCATGCGCCTCGAAACTCAGCGTCTCGTTTGCCTTGACCACGCGGGCGTCGCCGCCGCCGAACATGCCGCCGCCCCTGACCTCGTAATATTTGCGCAGGTCGTCCATCTTCAGCACGACACGGCCCACCGGCACCTTTTCAACGGTCTTTGCCGCCGTCGGTGGTTTGTCCCAGTCGATTTCGGCAAACCGCAAACATCGCGATCCGTGCCGGTCGCCGTCCGGAACGTCAGCCATCGACACATCCCCGACATCGCAGCGCCCGGCGACGAAATAGGAACAGCGCGGACCAAAGTTGCAGCCGGGCGGACGTTCATGGGGCAGGGGGAAGTTGCCGGGTATCGCCACCAGCGGCCGGGTGTTCTTGTCGGCCCCCGGCAGCGGAATCGACCGGAACAGCGCCTGCGTATAGGGGTGGCGCATCCGGTCGAACACCTCGGCCACATTGCCGGTTTCCACCGCCTCGCCCGAATACATCACGCAAAGCCGGTCGCAGACATCAAGCACCAGCCCAAGGTTGTGGCTGATGAACAGCATGGAGGTGCCGTATTTCTTGCCCAGATCCTTGACCAGGTCGACGATCCCGGCCTCTACCGTCACATCCAGTGCGGTGGTGGGTTCATCAAGGATCAGCAGTGCCGGTTTCGACATCAGCGCCATCGCGATCACGATGCGCTGCTGCTGCCCGCCGGAAAGCTGGTGCGGATAGCTGTCCAGCATCCGGTCCGGGTCGGGCAGGCGAACATCGGCCACGATCTGCCGCGCCAGCGCCCATGCCTCCGCCTTGCCCATGCCCTGATGGATCATCGGCACCTCGGCCAGTTGCGCGCCGACTTTCATCGCCGGGTTCAGGCTGGCCATTGGCTCCTGATAGATCATGGCGATCTGGCTGCCGCGGATGCCGCGCAGTTCTGACTCGCCCATCGTGGTCAGGTCGCGGCCCTTGAAACGGATCGTGCCGCCGGTGATCCGCCCGTTCCGCCCCAGATCGCGCATGACGGCCAGCGCCACGGTGGATTTGCCGCAGCCGCTTTCCCCCACCAGCCCCATCGCCTCCCCCGGCATCACCCGGCAGGAAAAATCCATGACGGCGGGAATTTCCCGCAGCCGCGTGAAAAAGGAAATCGAGAGATTCTCGATTTCGAGGATCGGTCCGTCCCGTTCTTCCATCCTC
>JBOFCO010000054.1:0-12033 GCA_051646105.1 Paracoccaceae bacterium | reverse complement strand
CAACGCGCTGTCGGAATGGCTGGAGCTGACCGTCTGGCGCAACGATACCGAATACCGCGCCCGCTTCGAGGATGGCGAATGCGTCACCCATGTGCATGAGGTCGGCCCCGCCCCCGGCCAGCGCGGAACGGAAGTGCGCTTTCTGGCCAGCGCCAAAACCAATCGTCCTGAGGGCACATTTTCCGATCTGGAATACAGCTTCAAAACGCTGGAAAATCGCCTTCGCGAACTTGCCTTCCTGAATTCCGGCGTGCGCATCATCATCGAGGATGAACGCCACGCCGAACCGCAGCGCACCGAACTGTTCTACGACGGCGGGGTTCGCGAGTTCGTCAAATACCTTGACCGCTCGAAACAGGCAGTCATGCCCGAACCGATCTATATGACCGGCGAAAAGAACGGCATCGGCGTGGAGGTGGCGATGTGGTGGAACGACAGCTACCACGAAAATGTCCTGCCCTTTACCAACAACATTCCGCAGCGCGATGGCGGCACACATATGGCGGGCTTCCGGGGTGCGCTGACCCGCACCATCAACGCTTATGCGCAATCGTCCGGCATCGCCAAGAAGGAAAAGGTCGAATTCACCGGCGATGACGCGCGCGAGGGGCTGACCTGTGTGCTGTCGGTGAAAGTGCCCGATCCGAAATTTTCGAGCCAGACAAAGGACAAGCTTGTTTCGTCCGAGGTTCGCCCGGCGGTCGAGAATCTGGTGAACGAAAAGCTGGGCGAATGGTTCGAGGAGCACCCGGCAGAGGCAAAGATGATCGTCGGCAAGATCATCGAGGCCGCGCTGGCACGCGAAGCCGCGCGCAAGGCCCGCGAACTGACCCGCCGCAAGACGGCGATGGATGTGTCGAACCTGCCCGGAAAACTGGCCGACTGTCAGGAAAAAGACCCGGCCCTGGCAGAACTGTTCCTGGTGGAGGGCGACAGCGCCGGCGGTTCCGCCAAGCAGGGCCGTGCGCGCCAGAATCAGGCCGTTCTGCCCCTGCGTGGCAAGATTCTGAATGTCGAACGCGCACGGTTTGACAGGATGCTTTCATCGGAACAGATCGGCACTCTGATTACCGCGATGGGCACAGGTATCGGGCGTGACGAATTCGATGTGAAAAAACTGCGCTACCACAAGATCGTCATCATGACCGATGCCGATGTCGATGGCTCGCATATCCGTACGCTTCTGCTGACCTTCTTCTTCCGCCAGATGATCGAGATCATCGAAGGCGGTTACCTGTATATCGCGCAGCCGCCGCTGTATAAGGTCGCCCGCGGCAAGTCGGAAGTCTATCTGAAGGATCAGGCCGCGCTTGAGGAATATCTGGTGCAGATGGGCGTCGATGGCGCCGTGCTGCGGCTGGGCAACGGCGAGGAAATCGCCGGGCCGGACCTGACCCGCGTGATCGAGGAAGCCCGTATGGTGCGCCGCATCCTGCAGTCCTTTCCCACGCATTACCCGCAGTTCGTTCTGGAGCAGGCAGCAATTGCCGGGGCTTTCCAGCCAAGTCAGTCCGATACCGACACGCAGGCAATCGCCAATGCCGTCGCCGCGCGGCTTGACGACATTGCGCCAGAATACGAACGCGGCTGGAAAGGGCGCCCGACCCAGGATCATGGTCTGCGCCTGACACGGTTCATGCGCGGGGTAGAGGAAGTGCGTACGCTTGACGGCCATGTCATGCGGTCTGGAGAGGCCCGGCGGATGGGAACCCATGCAGCCTCCCTGCGCGAGATCTACGGCAAGCCTGCACATCTTGTCCGCAAGGACCGCGATCAGGAAATTCACGGGCCGATCGACCTGCTGCGCGCAGTCTTTGCCGAGGGCGAAAAGGGCCTGTCGCTGCAACGCTACAAGGGTCTGGGCGAAATGAACCCCGAGCAGCTTTGGGAAACCACGCTGGACCCGAATGCACGCACGCTGCTTCAGGTTCGCGTTGATGACATGGCCGAAGCGGACGACATCTTTACCAAGCTGATGGGCGATGTGGTCGAACCCCGGCGTGACTTCATCAACCAGAACGCGTTGAACGTCGAGCATCTGGATATCTGACCATGAAACGCACTTTGGGCGTCTGCTACTACCCCGAGCATTGGCCCGAAGCGCAATGGAAAGAAGATGCCGCCCGCATGGCAGCACTGGGCCTGGCATGGGTCCGGATCGGGGAATTCGCATGGTCCCGTCTGGAAGCTGAGCCGGGTAGGTATGATTTCGACTGGCTTGATCGCGCTATTGCCGTTCTGGGGTCATCCGGGCTGAAAGTCGTGCTGGGAACACCCACTGCAACACCGCCGCGCTGGATGCTGACGCGCCATCCCGACATGCTGGCCGTGGACGCACAGGGCCGCCCGCGTGGCTTCGGATCGCGACGGCATTATTGCTTCAGCCATCGCGGCTACAGGGCCGAATGCGCGAAAATCGTAACCGCCCTGGCAGAGCGTTATGGGAAAAATCCTCATGTTGCCGCATGGCAGACAGACAATGAATACGGCTGCCACGATACTGTGCTGTCCTATTCCGATGCGGCACGGAACGCTTTCCGCGATTGGCTGGCGCAAAGGTATCAGTCGCCGCAGGCCCTGAACCGGGCCTGGGGGAATGTGTTCTGGTCGATGGAGTATGCCTCTTTCGATGAAATCGGCCTGCCGAACCTGACGGTGACGGAAGCGAACCCTTCGCACGCCTGGGCCTTCCGTCAGTTCGCGTCGGATGAAGTCGTGGCGTTCAACCGTTTGCAGGCGGATATCATCCGCAAGCATTCCGATGCCCCAATCACACATAATTACATGGGCAATATCAGCAGCTTCGATCATTTCGACGTCGGTGCCGATCTGGATATCGCGTCGTGGGACAGTTACCCGCTGGGCTTCCTGTCGAACCGCGACGATGCTGCGTCCGACCACAAACGCCGGTATCTTCGGCAGGGCGATCCTGATTTTCAGGCCTTCCACCATGATCTGTATCGCACCGTGGGGCGCGGGCGATGGTGGGTGATGGAACAGCAGCCCGGTCCGGTCAACTGGGCACGGTGGAACCCCGCCCCGCTGCCCGGCATGGCCCGCCTGTGGGCATGGGAGGCCTTTGCCCACGGGGCAGAGGCCGTGCTGTATTTCCGCTGGCGTCAGGCGCCGTTCGCGCAGGAACAGATGCACGCGGGCCTGCTGCGCCCCGACAGCGCCGAAGCCCCCGCCTTTGCCGAGGCCGGGCAGGTTGCACGGGAACTGGCGGAAATGCCCGATGCCGATTGCGGCCGCGCGCCCGTCGCGCTGATCTACGATTATGCCAGCGCATGGGCCTGGGCGGTGCAGCCGCAGGGCGCGGATTTCGACTATTTCCGGCTGGTCTTCGATTTCTATTGCGGTTTGCGCAGGCTTGGCCTTTCGGTCGACATCCTGCCCCCGGATACGGCCGACCTTTCCGCCTATCAATTGGTTCTGGCCCCCGGCATCAAGACGATCCCCGATGCCCTGAAGGCCGCTCTGGCAAAGGCAAAACTGGCGATTGTCGGCCCGCGCAGCAATTCGCGCAGCGCCGACTTCGCCATTCCCCTGCCTTTGCCCCCCGCCCTGCCGGGACTGGATTGCACCGTGTCACGGGTGGAAAGCCTGCCACCCGATGCCCCCGTGCCGCTTCGGAACGGCGGCAATTTCCTGCACTGGCGCGAGTACCTTGAAGGTGGTTCCGCCGTCCTCGAATGCAGCGCCGATGGCAACCCGGCCATCATGACTGCGGGTAGCATTCGCTATCTTGGCGGGTGGCCTGACAGAGTGGCGATGGATCGCATCCTTGCCGCCGCCTGCGTCGAAACCGGCATTGTGGCTGAGCCGATGCCCGAAGGGCTACGCTGCCGCGATGCGTCCGGCAGACGGTTCTATTTCAACTATGGCGCGGACGATGTGCAGCACAACGGGATCACAATTCCTGCCGCCGGAGTCGTATGGCGCTGATACAATTGGCGAAGGAGGTCGCGATGCAGGACGATTATTCCGATCCCCGGCTTGATCGGCGCGGTCTGTGGATCGGTCGTGCTGAGTTGCCCGGTATCGGCCCTGCCGTCATCACCCTTCACGGCGGTGATGTGATCGATATTACCTCAGCCATCGCGCCCACGGTCCGCGATGTGCTGGAACATGACCGCCCTGCCGATTATGTCCGGGCGGCAACGGGCCGCGTCATTGGCTCGGTCGAGGAGCTTGGGCGCGGCATCCGCCTGCTGGCGCCCTGCGATCTTCAGGTCATCAAGGCCTGCGGCGTGACCTTCGCCGGATCGATGGTCGAACGGGTGATCGAGGAACGCGCGGCCGGCAATCCCGATCTGGCTGCTGCCATCCGTACCCGCATCGGAAGCACCATCGGCGACAGCCTTTCCGACATCGTGCCCGGGTCCGCCCACGCGGCAGAGGTGAAGCGCGCCCTGATCGCCGAAGGCCTGTGGTCGCAGTATCTGGAGGTGGGCATCGGCCCGGATGCCGAAGTGTTCACCAAAGCCCCGGTCCTCTCATCCGTCGGTCATGGTGCGGATGTCGGCATCCATCCGTCATCCACCTGGAACAACCCGGAACCGGAGGTGGTTCTGGCCGTCACCTCGCGCGGGGAAATCCTGGGCGCGACGCTGGGCAATGACGTTAACCTGCGTGACATCGAGGGGCGCTCGGCGCTGCTTCTGGGCAAGGCCAAGGACAACAATGCGTCCTGCGCCATTGGGCCAATGATCCGGCTGTTCGATGACCATTTCACGCTGGATGACGTGCGAAGGCTGGAACTGACGCTGAACGTCACGGGTGAGGACGGATTTGCCATGCAGGGCAGCAGCCTGATGGCCCGCATCAGCCGCGATCCTGCCGATCTCGTCACACAGACCATCGGTCGGCATCACCAGTATCCGGATGGATTCATGCTGTTTCTTGGTACACTCTTTGCCCCCATACAGGACCGCGATGCACCGGGCCGCGGTTTCACACACAAGCCGGGCGACCGCGTCGCCATTTCGGCGCCGGCGCTGGGTCGGCTGTGCAACCGGGTGGCATTGTCGACCGAATGTGCAGAATGGACGATGGGCATTTCCGCGCTGTACCGCAATCTTGCCGCGCGCGGCCTCGTGGGCGAACACCCCCGCAGCTAAGGCCGGGCGCGAAGGATTCTCCGCGCCCGGCAATTCATTAGGTGTCGAAACGGTCGGCGTTCATCACCTTGTTCCAGGCCGAAACGAAATCGCGCAGGAATTTTTCCTTTGCGTCGTCCTGGGCATAGACTTCGGCAATGGCGCGAAGTTGCGAGTTCGACCCGAAAACAAGATCGGCGCGGGTCGCCGTCCATTTCTTCGCGGCGGTCTTGCGGCAGGTACCTTCAAACAGTGCGGCACCTTCGCCGACCGGCTTCCAGACCGTTCCCATATCCAGAAGATTGACAAAGAAGTCGTTGGTCAAGCTGCCTGGCCGGGTGGTCAGCACGCCGTCTGCGCTGTCGCCATGCGTGGCACCCAACGCCCGCATGCCGCCCAGCAGAACGGTCATTTCCGGTGCGGTCAGGTTCAGCAACTGCGCCTTGTCGACAAGCATTTCCTCGACCGACACACGGTAAGAACGTGGCTGCCAGTTGCGGAAACCGTCGGCCTCCGGCTCTAGCGGCGCGAAGCTTTCCGCATCGGTCTGGTCCTGTGTCGCGTCGGTGCGTCCGGGCGTGAAGGGCACGGTGATCGCCCGGCCTGCCGCGCCGGCAGCCGCTTCAATCGCGGCCGCCCCGCCCAGCACGATCAGGTCGGCCAGGGACACTTTCTTGCCACCTGCGGCGCTGGCGTCAAAGGCGGCCTTGATGCCATCCAGAACCGACAGCACGCGTGCCAGACGTTCCGGTTCGTTCACAGCCCAGTCCTTTTGCGGGGCCAGTCGCACCCGCGCGCCATTCGCCCCGCCGCGCATGTCGGATCCGCGGAAGGTCGAGGCAGAAGCCCAGGCAACCAGAACCAGATCCTGCGTGGAGAGGCCCGAGGCAAGGATGCGCTTCTTCAGGTCGGCAATATCGGCGGCATCAGCTAGCGGATGATCGACAGCGGGAACCGGATCCTGCCAGATCAGATCTTCGGCCGGAACCTCGGGACCAAGATACAGCGCTTTCGGCCCCATATCCCGGTGGGTCAACTTGAACCATGCACGCGCGAAAGCATCGGCAAAGGCAGCCGGATCATCGTGGAAGCGCCGCGCGATCGGCCCATAGATCGGGTCGAATCGCATCGCCAGATCGGCAGTCGTCATCATCGGGCGGTGCTTTTTCGTCGGGTCATGGGCATCAACAACCATGTCCTCTTCTTCCACATCCTTGGCCAGCCACTGCTTGGCCCCGGCAGGGGAACGCACAAGTTCCCATTCGTATTTGAACAGCACCTTCAAATAGCCCATGTCCCAGGTCGTGGGATTGGGTTTCCACGCCCCTTCGATACCAGAGCCGGTCGTATGCAGGCCAAGCCCTGTTTCAAAGCTGTTGGCCCAGCCCAGCCCTTGCGCCTCGATCCCGGCGGCTTCGGGATCGGCACCAACCAGCGCCGGATCCCCTGCCCCATGCGCCTTGCCAAAGGTGTGGCCCCCGGCGGTCAGCGCGACGGTTTCCTCGTCGTTCATCGCCATGCGGGCAAAGGTTTCGCGGATATCGCGGCCCGAGGCAACGGGATCGGGATTGCCGTCCGGGCCTTCGGGGTTCACGTAGATCAGGCCCATCTGCACGGCTGCCAGCGGGTTATCCAGTTCGCGCTCGCCCGAATACCGGCTTTGCGCATTGTCAGACAGCGCCAGCCATTCGGTTTCGCTGCCCCAGTAGATATCCTCTTCCGGCTCCCACCCATCTGCACGACCACCGCCAAAGCCGAATGTCTTGAAACCCATACTTTCCAGCGCGCAGTTCCCGGCAAGTATCATCAGATCGGCCCAGGACAGGCGGTTGCCGTATTTCTGTTTGATCGGCCACAAGAGCCGCCGCGCCTTGTCAAGATTGACGTTGTCGGGCCAGGAATTCAGGGGTGCAAATCGTTGCGTGCCCGACCGCGCCCCGCCACGCCCGTCTGCGGTACGGTAGGTGCCGGCGCTGTGCCAGGCCATACGGATAAACAACGGCCCGTAATGACCCCAGTCGGCAGGCCACCAGTCCTGACTGTCCGTCATCAGCGCGTAAAGATCTGCCTTGACGGCGAAGAGGTCCAGTTTCCCGAACGCCTCGGCATAATTGAACGTACCCCCGAACGGGTCGGCGGGCGCGGCGTTCTGGTGCAGCACGCGCAGATTCAGTTGTTCGGGCCACCAGTCACGATTGCTGCGCCCCTTCGGCCGCGGTGCGGGATTACCCCCATGCATCACAGGGCATTTGCCGCCGGTGTTGTTTCCGTCCATCTCGACCTCCGCATATGGTTTGGCTGTTCGGTCACCGCACGCTGACTGAATCAGCCATGAGGCATGATTGAATCAGGCACAGGTTGAATTTGGAATCATTCCTAGCAGAGCCAGACAATCAGCGTAACTTGATAGTTCTGATTATCACTATAAGATATTCTTATGAAGAATATGACATTGCGACAGATGCGCTATTTCGTCTCTCTGGCCCGCCATAGGCATTTCGGGCGCGCGGCCGACGACTGCGCTGTGACGCAGCCCGCGCTTTCGATGCAGATCCGAGAGCTGGAGACAGCTCTGGGTGCACCGCTTCTGGAACGCGGTGCGCGCCAGATCAGGCTTACCCGGTTCGGAGAGATGTTTCTGGATCGCGCAAAGTCAATCCTGCGATCGGTGGCAGAGCTTGAGGGGCTGGCCCATGCCGCTGGTGGCAAACCGGCGGGCAAGTTGCACATCGGCGTTATTCCCACCGTGGCCCCCTATCTGCTGCCTGCGGTCATCGCCCGCTTTGCCAGCAGTTTTCCAGAGATGGAACCGATGTTGCGCGAAACGGTAACACCGCGGCTGCTGGAAGAGCTGATCGACGGCAGGCTGGATGCCGCGATACTGGCGCTGCCCCTGTCCGAACCGTCTTTGACCGAAATGGCGATCTTTTCGGAAAATTTTGTGTTGGTCAGGCCCGCGCCGGATGCGTCACGCCCGGTGCCCAGCCCCGAGATGCTGCGGGAAATGCGGCTTTTACTGCTGGAGGAAGGCCACTGCTTCCGCGATCAGGCGCTGTCGTTCTGCAACATGCCGACGAACCGCCCCCGCGAGATGCTGGATGGCAGCTCCCTGTCGACGCTCGTGCAGATGGTCGGCGCAGGGATCGGCATTACACTGATCCCGGAAATGGCCGTAGCGGTCGAAACGCGCTCTGCCCCTGTTTCGGTGGCACGGTTCGGCGATCCGCAACCCTCGCGGACCATCGGCATGGTCTGGCGCAAATCAAACCCGATGGAAGCGCAGTTGATCCAGATCGCTGAAGCGGTACGCGAGGCTGGCCTGTCCATGCGCCAGGCTGGCGGAGGACCGGGCTGATAGCCCCGTTCAATATCAACTCAAAGCGGAACGATCTCGTCAGGTGCAAGCGAAAGCCGGGCAGCTTCTTCGCCGATGCGGCGGCCCGAAACCACATGATCCCCGGCAATTTCCGCAAGCGGGACCAACACGACGGCACGGTTGAACAGTTCGGGATGCGGCAGGGTCAGATGCGGGGTCTGCATCTGCACATCGCCCGCATAAAGCAGATCAATGTCGATGGCGCGCGGGCCCCAACGTTCGCCCGGAATGCGACCAACCTGCACTTCGGTCCGCTTGAAGCATTTGAGCAGCGACAGCGGCGGACGGGTCGTCCATCCGGTCGCGCAGACGTTCAGGAACCAGTCCTGATCAGTATTTCCCCAGGGGGCCGTCCTGTAGAAACGCGACACGCGGTCGATTTCCAGATTGTCCTCGGCGTTAAGCAGGGTCAGCGCGGTCCGGATATTGGCCTGCTTGTCGCCAAGGTTGCTGCCCAGTGAAAGGCCGATGCGATAGCGTCTTTGTCGCGTGACCGATACGCCGACATGATCAAAAACCACCCTCAGCGGGGCAGAGGGCTTTCGCACCCGAACGGTGACAGAAGTGACAGCAGGAAAACGTTCAAGCACGGTCTCTGCAATGCGGACGGTCAGGGTTTCCACCAGGTTAAACGGACCACTGTCGGAAACTTCTGCCGCAAGATCGCAAAGCGCACCGTAGCAGACTGCCTTCGTGTAATCGTCGGTTTCGGCACAGGGCGCGATGTCGACGGAGCAGTCGATATCAACAAAAAACTTCTGCCCCAGCTTCTTTTCCTCGGGGTGGACACCGTGAAACCCGTGCAGGCACAGGTTGCTGACATGGACTTGATCTGTCACCGGGAAACCCCTGTCGCGTTTGTTGTTGCGTTGAAAATTTTTAGCGCCTCGACATGCTCGGGCACATCGTGCACCCGCAGGATGCGGGCGCCGCGCACCAGCCCCAGAACGTTCGCGGCCAGTGTGCCGGTCAGCCGCGCCGGGATATCGGCGTTCAGAACCTCTCCGATCATCCGCTTGCGCGACAAACCCAGCAACAACGGTCGACCAAAGACGGTCAGACGATCAAGCCCGGCCAGGCAGGCATAGTTCTGCGCTAGCGTCTTGCCGAAGCCTATGCCCGGATCAAGGATCACATGCGCGTCCGGTATTCCGGCATTCCGCGCGATAGCAAGCGACCGCTCAAAGAAACGCCGAATGTCGTCCAGAATATCGATCTGCGGGTCAGCTGCATCGCGGTTGTGCATCACCACCACCGCCGACCCGGACTCTGCCGCCAAAGAGGCCATCGCGGAATCGCCCTGCAACCCCCATATGTCGTTGATGACAGCGACGCCGGACGCAACCGCGCGCCGCGCCACCGACGCCTTGTAGGTATCGATGGAAACCGCCACCGGCAGGGCGGGGCAAAGTGCTGCCAGAACCGGCGCGATGCGGGTCCATTCCTCATCCTCGGCCACGGCTGTGGCACCGGGCCGTGTGGATTCACCGCCCACATCGATGATCGCAGCCCCGGCAGCAGCCATGGCAAGACCATGGCTGACAGCGGCCCCGACCCGGTCGAAGCCGCCGCCATAGGCGCCGCCATCGGAAAAGGAATCCGGCGTCACGTTCAGAATGCCCATAACGACAGGGCCCTGCTCCAAGGCAGCCAGAAAACGGTCGCGTTTTTCATGGCGGGCATCGGTCATCCTGCTACCCTTTCAACTGGCGCGGACCAATCACCGCAATCCCGTGCAATCTCTGCCACCAGCCCCGCCGCCAGCGCGTCGAGGATCGTATGTAGTAGCCCTGCGGTCCGCTTGCCATCTATCGAACTTGCAACGGAAATCAACCTTAAGCTGTTTGTCACGAATACCATCCCGGCGGTAAGAAGTTCCTCCGGTGACAGACCCTGTTCATCGACCTGCCAACCAAGGCCATGCGCGATCCGTATGACGGCGGCCCGTGAGACACCGGGAAGAACACCATCTGCAAGCGGCGGCGTTACAAGGGTATTCCCCAGAATGACAAACAGGTTGCCCGTGGCACAGCAGGCGACACGCCCGGCGGTATTCAGGAAAAGCGCCTCTTCCGCACCGTTTTCCCGCACCTCACGCGTGGCAAGAACGGCGTCCAGATAGGACAGTGCCTTGATCCGCGAAAGGGGTGAATGTTCATTGCGGCGGATGGCCGTGGTGCCCAAAGCCACAGGACTGAACATCGTGGCGGGAAGGCCGGGATAGGCCGCAACAATTACATGCGGCACACAATCATCAGGCGGGATCAAACCGCGCGGGGCCGCACCCCGCGTTACCGTAATGCGCAATGCGCCCTGCCCCAGGCGTGCCGATGCCGTGGCCGCCATGTTCCCGACAGCACCCCGGTCAAAGGGAATGCCCAGTTGCGTACAGCCTGCGGCCAGCCGGTCAAGATGTGCATCAGCCCAGACCACCCGCCCGTTGACGACCAGCGCCGTATCGAAAAGCCCGTCGCCCAGCATCAGCCCGCGATCCCGCAGGTCAAAGGGGGCGACCGTCCCCGAAAGTTCCGTCCCGTCAAGCCACAGCATCTGCACGCCAATCCTGCGCCATGCGGAAAAAGTTGGAAAAGATCGCATGACCATGCTGTGACAACACGGATTCAGGGTGAAACTGCACGCCGAATGTCGGGTGCGTGCGGTGGGCAAGCGCCATCACCTCGCCTTCAGCAGAACGTGCCGTGACTGCCACATGATGATGCAGGGTCGGCGTTTCGCTGACCACCAGCGAATGATAACGCCCTACCGTCATTCGCGACGGCAGGCCCGTGAATAACCCCGTGCCATCATGCGCAATGTCAGAGGCGCGTCCGTGCATCGGCTGCCGTGCCCGCACCACCCCGCCGCCAAAAGCAGCGCCGATGCATTGAAGGCCCAGACAGACGCCAAGGATGGGCACACGACCGGAAAAACGCCGGACCAGAGGCAGAGACATCCCCGCCTGTTCCGGATTTCCGGGGCCGGGTGAAATCAGGATCATCTGCGGCGAAAACGCCTCCACCGCATCGATGTCAAAGGTGTCATTTCGGATCACACGGGCAATGTGGCCAAGTTCGGCGCAGTAGCGCACGATGTTGTGGACGAAGGAATCGTAGTTATCGATGATCAGCAGCACCGACCGGTTCCCTTTCTGCCGCACCCTGCGCAAAGGCCGCGAACACGCGCTGCGCCTTGGCCAGCGTTTCGGCATATTCGGCTGCTCCGTCCGACAGCAGCGTAACCCCGCCCCCCGCCTGTAAAACAGCATGTTCCCTGCCCAGGACGGCGGTGCGGATCGCGATGTTCATATCCATGCCGCCATCAAAACCGATGTAGCCGATCGCGCCGCAATACATCCCTCTCGCCTGCTTCTCTATCTCGGTTATGATATTCATGGCCCGCAGTTTGGGCGCGCCGGTGACGGACCCGCCAGGGAAACAGGCGGCAATCAGGTCGACCGCCCCCAACCCCTCGCGAAGCTGACCGCACACGACCGATGTCAGGTGATGAACGCCGGCATAGCTTTCCAGTGCACAAAGTTCCGGTACGACAACCGTTCCA
>JBOFCO010000165.1:0-24684 GCA_051646105.1 Paracoccaceae bacterium | reverse complement strand
GGGCGCACCGATGTGCAACGGCATGAAATAGTTGCCAAAACCGCCGAACAAGGCCGGGATGACAACAAAGAACATCATCAGGATGCCGTGCGCCGTCACCGTAACGTTCCACAGATGACCGTTGGGGGTGCATTCGCCTGCCGCCGCGGCGGTCAGGCGCATGCCTTCGGCGCACATGTACTGCACGCCCGGATTCATCAGTTCCATCCGCATGTAGACGGTGAAGATCACCGACACCAGGCCGACAAGCCCTGCGGTGAACAGGTAGAGGATACCGATGTCCTTGTGGTTCGTCGACATGAACCAGCGGGTGAAGAACCCGCGTTTGTCATGGTGCCCTTCGTGGCCATGGATGGCTGCGTCGGCCATTGGCTGCTCCCCTTCTAGATCCCTCGGCCCGCTCCGGTTGCGGAGTCGGATATTCATTTTCGGTAATACATAGGCACCGCGGCAGGGGCAACGCTGGAATTTGATATGGATCAAGATGAATCGTCGCAGGGATGATGCACCGGCCACATAGGCGGCAGCCGCAAGCGACAAATGTAACCGGCCCGGCCGCACGGGGGCGGCCGGGCCGGTTACATTGGCATGGGAAAGCTTATTTTGCCGCGACAGAGGCCAGATAGGCAGCCATGTCTTCCTGGCCCTTGTTCAACTTGAAGCTCATCTTCGATTTGGCGGCAGCATCGCCGGACTTTTCCTTCAGCCATGCGCCGGGATCGGTCATGTAGGTCGCCAGTTCCGCCTCGTCCCAGACAAGGCCGGAAGCCCCGACAGCCTTGATCGACTCCCCATATGCGAAATCGGTCGCGGCAACGGCGCGCCCCACAACCCCATACAGGTTCGGGCCGGTCTTGCCGCCCTTCACAATTTCGGTGCCGTCGTCGGCCACGATCATGTGGCAGGCCTTGCATTTCTTGAAATCAGCTTCGCCCTTGGCGGCATCGCCTGCGGCAAACACGGGGGCAGCGAGCGTTAGGGTCAGCAGGGTCAGGGGCAGGAAGGCGCGGGTCATCATCACGATCCTCTGGCTGTTGCGGGCATCTGCCCGGATTGGCGTTCGCAGGCGGCGTTGCCCGCAGGGTGTGATCAATGAAACGGGGCAGTGGCTGATATGCAATATCAACAATGGTCGCATGCACCTGTCGCACCACACTGACGGCCCTGATCGCAGGCATGATCCGGTCGCGGTTTGGGGGCGCGACAATCCGGCGCAGCTACGATTCAGTAGCTGCGGGCAGCAAATGCGAGTCTTCCGAAAACCGTAAGTTGTGCCACGTTGACGTACGGGCAACGGCTCAAGCGCCAGCCACACGGATCGGGGAAGCCTGCGGGAAGCGCGCGGGGCCGTTGCCTTTAACGTGAATTCGGATGGGATACGAACCTTATCATGTCAGCCGACAAACATGTGGTCATTCATCTACCGCATCGAAACAGCAAGCCTGACAGTCAGCGGATCGATGTGGCTCTGGCACGGTTGAGCCTTGCAGCCAGGTTGATCGACGCGGCCGGTCGTGGCCTGGCCCCGTTCGTCATGGCCAATACGACGGAAACTCTTCTGCAACTGTCGATCAAGGTTGACTGCTTCGAGCTGGAGCTGGCCGAGCGGTTCCCGCACGTACCGAGTTGCAATAATTACTGATCCGGTCGGCCGGTCCGTGCTATAATATTGCCTTCCCTGGGGAAGGTTTGTTGCAGGTGAGCACTGTATTCGGCAAGAACCTCAGGCTGCTTTCAAATCAACGGCAGTCGCTTGCGCGTGTTGCCGAGGATCTTGGTATAAGTCGCATCCAGTTCCAGCGGTATCTGCGCGGGGAATCCTTTCCCAAGCCAAACCTCTTGCGACGTATTTGCAGTTACTTTGATGTGGACGCCCGCATCATGGTCGACCCGCTGACGGATCGGCTGATGGCAGACATGCGGATGGCGCGTAATGTTGAGTACGGGCGGCTTGATACACGGCTTTGGCAGCTTGGTTTGCAGCATGCCTTGCCGGATTACGATTATTTTGGCTCCGCGAACACCCTGTCCAACGGTCTGCACGGCATCTGGCGCCACTCCTTCCTTCGGCCCGGCATGGTCGTGCGAACACTGGTGCAGATTACAGAGCAGCAGGGTGTCAAACTGTTGCGTGGCTACGATGCGCCGCAGCTTTACCCCAAGGGAGCGTCGATCCGACTGCGCGAATATCGTGGATTCGCTTTGCGGTTGCAACATGGCTATGCGTTGCTGTTCTTTCACGCGCATCCGCAGGCCAGCATGTCACTGGCATATATCGGAACCGACATTCCCCTTAATCTGCCCGACCACTGGTACGGCTTTGGCGCGATAGCGCGCAGCGAGGTTGCGGGTCTTGGCCGCGCCTCGCGTCTTGTCATGCGCAAGATGCCGACGCGCAGCATCGATCTGTTGCGCATGGCCCATGAGCCCGCTTTCCTGCTGCCATCGGAACTGCCGCTGGACATTCGCGAATACCTGTCCCGCCCCGGAGTCTGATCGGTGCGGATCAGGTTCCGGAAAGTCTGCAGACATCGTCAAACGCATCATCGAAACAGCGCATCAGTGCAGCATCGAGATCGGCCATGGTAACCGGCAGCCCCAGATCGACCAGACTGGTCACGCCATGATCGCGGATACCGCAGGGCACGATGCCCGCGAAATGCGACAGATCCGGTTCGACATTGATCGAAATGCCGTGGAACGACACCCCGCGGCGCAGCTTGATGCCGATGGCGGCGATTTTGTCCTCGCGCATCGTGCCGTCGGGGTTCGGTTGCTTGTCGGGGCGTGTGACCCAGACGCCAACCCGACCCGCGCGGCGTTCGCCCCTGACATTGAATTCCGCCAGCGTCGCGATCACCCAGTTTTCCAGCGCGCAGACAAAGCGCCGCACATCCCGCCCGCGGGCATCGACGTCCAGCATCACATACGCCACGCGCTGCCCGGGACCGTGATAGGTGTACTGCCCGCCACGCCCCGCATCGAACACCGGAAAACGGTCGGGGTCGGTCAGGTCCTCGCGCCGTGCCGAGGTGCCGGCGGTGTATAGCGGCGGATGTTCAAGCAGCCAGATGGCTTCGGGTGCGGTGCCTTCTCGGATGGCTGCCGCGCGCGTTTCCATCGCCGCGAGGGTTTCGCGGTAGGGCGACAGACCCGGCAGGTGCGACCATTCGACCAAAGGACATCCTTTCTTTGCTTGGCCCTGTTTACCCCGTGATGCGGACGGGGGAAAGCAGTGGGGGAAATTCCCGCAAGCAAACCGCTTTTCCCCTTCACAACCCTTGGCGAGGGCGCTAATACGCCGCCACCAAGCCTATCTTGCGGATGTGGCGGAATTGGTAGACGCGCAGCGTTGAGGTCGCTGTGGGGTAACACCCGTGAAGGTTCGAGTCCTTTCATCCGCACCATCGACCCGACAAATGCATACAGGTTTTACGCCAATGCGCTGTGATACGGGATCAAACCGTATCATCTTCTGCAAAATGGCCCTGTTTGCCGCTAAGTAGGCGCAAACCCGTCCCAAATCCGCCTCGAGTCTGACCGATCACGGAACCGATATTTTGCTCGGTTGCCACTGGTTTCTGCATGCCATCATACGTCATCGGCGCATATTCAATTTCCGCATTCATCGTTCAGGGGGGCGGCAACCCGACGATGGGTTCTCAGTTCATGCTGGACCCGAACTGGTCGGAGTCGACCAGCGGTTATACGCTGAACGTTGACGACGACGATACGTCCTTTGAGGGCAATTCCACCACGCAAACGGATTCCGGTCAGTCAGGAATGCTTTACAACCCGACGGGCGGCGTCGCTGCGTCGGGGCCTGTTCGTCTTGGCATGGCCTATACGGCAGCCGACCCGGCCGGCGGCACCATCACCTTTTATGAACTGTACGTCGGCGGCACCTATCTGGGCATGGTATCGGACAAGCCGATCCAGCCGGGTGTAACTTATTCCGTGACATCGGCGGTAGACGGGGCGAATCCCGATTATTCATCGCTTCTATCCTCCACATACGAGCAGTCGAACGCCAACGACATCACGGGCGGGGGATATGCGGACTCCATCGAAGGCGGTGCCGGAAACGATACGATAACCGCTGGCGATGGCAATGATACGGTCAAGTCCGGGTCCGGGGATGATCTTGTCAGCGGTGGCGCGGGAAATGACAACCTTGATGGTGGCACAGGCAGCGACACTCTTATGGGCGGCGCCGATGCAGATACCTTCAAGGTCGACGAGGCCGATGAAGCCACCGTCATAACCGGCGGTGAAAGCGGCAACGACAATGACTCGCTTTTCCTGTCGAACTATCAGACCGGCGGCGGGGTCAACATCACCTTTACCGGGCACGAAGCGGGGAATTTCAGCTATGTGAACACGCCCGGAAGCGGCAGCTTCACAGAAATTGAAAGCATCGGCACAACCAATGGCAGCGACAGTATCGACGGCAGTGCCACAACCAGCGGCATCCGGGTGTTCACCTATGGCGGCAATGATACCGTAAGTGGCGGAACCGGCGCGGATGCGATCTATACCTATGAAGGAAACGATACCGTCACCGGTGGCGCGGGGAACGACTATGTCTCCCTTGGCGACGGCAACGACAGCTTAGGCGATTTCGGAACCGAAGACGGCAACGACACGATCCTGGGCGAAGGCGGCAACGACTTCATCAACGCGGGTTATGGCGACGATCTGGTCTATGGCGGTTCGGGCGACGATGTAATCATCGGCGCGCTCGGCAATGACACCCTGCATGGGGAGGACGGTTCCGACAGTTTCTACATCACCGATGACCACGAAGGCACCGTTGTCTATGGCGGTGACGGTGGAACCGACCAGGATGGCATCTATGCTTCGAATTACCTGAGCACATCGGGCATCCACTACCTTTTCACCGGGGCAGAGGCTGGCACGTTCGATTTCTTTGCCACGCCTGCCACGGGAACATTCCAGCAGATCGAGGTCGTGGGCGGCACCGACTATGCCGATGTTTTCGACGCATCGGCAAATACCGCCGCACTGTCTGTCTATGGGCAAGCGGGTGACGACACGATCACCGGCGGCAGCGCCAACGACGCGCTTTATGGCGATGGCGGCAATGATTCCATCGTGGCGGGCACCGGCGATGACTACGTCATCGGCGGCTTCGGCAACGATTACGCCGATCTGGGCGAAGGAAATGACGCCTTTGGCGATTGGGGGACCGACGCAGGAAATGACACTGTCTACGGCGGCGAAGGCAATGACTGGGTAAATGGCGGACAGGGCGACGACATCCTTTATGGAGATGCCGGCGACGACGGCCTGACCGGGGCGGCCGGTTCCGACACGATGTATGGCGGAGACGGCAACGATGCCTTCTATGTAACTGACGATCATGATGCGGATCAGATCTTCGGTGGTGAAGGCGCCACCGACTGGGACCGGGTTGATTTCAACAACTGGGCGACGACGACGGGTGTCAATGTCGTGCTGGGCGGTTCAGAGACTGGCAGCTACCAGTTTGTAACCGGTACGACAGCGGGAACTTTCTCGGAAATCGAAGCCGTTACCGGTACGGCCTACGCCGACAGCGTCGACGGTTCGGGCGCAACATCCGACAGCTATGTCGAGGCGTCCGAAGGCAACGACACGGTCACGGGCGGGTCGGGCAACGACTATCTGGCCGGCGAGACCGGGAATGACAACCTCGCTGGCGGCGCGGGCAATGACCAAGTCATCGGGGGCGATGGCAACGACAGTCTGTCGGGCGGTGACGGCAGCGACACCATAAACGGCGGTGCTGGCGACGATACCATCGACGGCGGCACGGGTTCGGACAATCTCTGGGGCGGCACCGGCTCTGATACCTTTGTCCTGACCGATGACATGGGCAACGACTGGATCGAGGATTTCGACATCACGGTCGTTGATGGCCGTAGTGTCGATCAGCTCGATGTCAGCCAGATGACCGATATTGACGGCAATCCGGTCACGGTCGATGACATCACCGTTTCGGATGACGGCCAGGGCAACGCGCTTCTCAGCTTCAGCGGCGGTGAATCCCTGCTGTTGCGCGGCGTCGCGCCGTCACAGGTCTCGACCCAGCAGATGCTCGTCTCCATGGGTGTGCCCTGTTTCGTGCGTGGCACGATGATCCAGACGGCACAGGGCGAAAAGCCGGTCGAGGATTTGCAGGCCGGTGAACACGTCATGACGCGCGATGCCGGGCTTGTGCCGGTGATCTGGTCAGGGGCGCGGTTGCTTGACCGTGCCGACCTTGCCCGCCGTCCCGATCTGCGGCCGATCATCCTTTCGGCCGGGGCGCTTGGTCAGCCCCGCGCATTGCAGGTCTCCCCGCAGCATGCGCTGGCGGTGCTTGTGGGTGGCACCGAGCATCTGGTGCGCGCCCGGCATCTGGCCGAACTCGGATTGCACCGCATCCATCAGGCCAAGGGACGGCAGCAGGTCAGTTATCATCACATCCTGCTTCCTGCCCATGCACTTGTGCGCGCCAACGGCTTGTGGGCTGAAACCTTCTATCCGGGCCCGGTCGCGCTGAAAGACCTGGCCGAAGATGCGCTGCAAAGGTTGGCACAGGCTCTGCGCGGCGCGCATGACATACTGTCGGGGCACAGGGCCGTCGAAACGGCCTATGGTCCGCGTATCCGGCCGTTGCTGACGCGGCGCACTGTCCTTGCAGGATCGCATCATTTCGCACCGCTGACTTCAGCTGGCCAGGGGGTGCCGTCGATGCGGGGCCGGATCGCAGCCGCCTGACAGCGGGTCAGTCAGCCCTACGGCAGGATGGCAAGCCAGCCCCAGATGGTCAGGATCGACAGCGCCGTGGCGATCAACACAGACGAGGCCGCAACACGGCGGCCCGCCCCGTACATATGCGCGAACATATAGGCATTGGCTCCCGGCGCCATGGCCGCCGTCAGGACGGCTGACCGGAATTGCGCCACGTCCAGATCAAAGACATGCTGACCCAGTATCCACGTCACCGCCGGATGCGCGATCAGAGAGGCCGCGCAGACCATCGCAATCGCACGCGCGTCGCCTTCCGGCTTGTAGCGCACCAGCACACCGCCCAGACCGAACAGCGCGGCGGGCAGGGCGGCCCGCGCCATCATGTCGACGGCGGCTGTCATCACCTCTGGCTGCGCGATGCCCGACAGATTGACGACCACCCCGGCGCTGATCCCCAGAACCAGCGGGTTGGAAAAGATCGCGCGGATCACCTGTACAGCCAGCGCAGACCTTGACAGGCCCTGACCCTGCGACTTGACCAGTTCCATGAAGGTGATGCCGAAACCATACAGCAATGGCGAATGCATCGAGATGATCGCATAGTTGCCCGCCAGCGCATCCGGACCAAAGGCGCGCTCGGTGATCGGCAGACCAAGCAGCAGCGAATTGGAAAACAGCCCGGCAAAACCTATGGCAACACAATCGGGCAGGGGGCGACGAAGCCACCAGCGGGCGCCTGCAAAGCAGATGCCAAAGCCGGTAAAGGCCCCGATGTAAAACGCCCCGAACAGCGAAAGATCGAAGCTGGCCGCAAGGTCGAGCGATGCGATGGACTTGAACAGCAGCACCGGCACCGCGAAATTCTGGGCAAAGCGCATCACGCCATCGACCGCACTGTCGGAAAACAGCCCGCGCCAGGCCGCGACATAGCCGAAGCCGATCACAAGAAAGACCGGCAGGATGACCTCGATCAGCGCCTGCATGTCAGATGTCGTAGTCGATGGTCATGCCGTCATAGGCGGCAGAAACATTGGCGGGGGTTTCAGCCTCGACCGCTGCATGATCCAGATCGACATGCATGTTGGTCAGCACCGCATGGGCAGGTTTCACGCGGGCGATCCAGTCCAGCGCCTGCGCCAGATGCGCGTGGGTCGGATGCGGCTTGCGGCGCAACGCATCCAGCACCCAGCAGTCAAGCCCGGCAAGGGCGGGCCAGACATCGTCGGGGATTGCCGAAACATCCGGCAGATAGGCAAGATCGTTCACCCGGAAACCCAGCGCGTCGATGCTGCCGTGAATGACCCTGAAAGGAAGAAAATCGATGGTGCCGCCTGCACCCGAAATCGCAAACGGACCGTTGATCGTGTGCAGGTCACAGATGGCAGGATAATCCGACCCTTCGGCCTGAACAAAGGCATAGCCGAACCGCGCCATAAGGGCCGACTGGGTATCGGGATCGGCCCAGACCGGCAGGCGGCGGCGCAGATTGAAGACAATCTGGCGCAGGTCATCCAGCCCATGCAGGTGATCAGCATGCGCGTGGGTAAAGATGACCGCATCCAGCGTTCCGGTTCCGGCTGCCAGCAACTGCGCCCGCATGTCGGGCGAGGTATCGATCAGCACCCGCGTCACACCGCCGGTATCGTGGCGGCTGACCAGCATCGAACAGCGGCTGCGGCGGTTCTTTGGATTGGCCGGATCACACTCGCCCCATTCGCCGGTGCCATCCGGCCCGCCGATGCGCGGCACACCACCCGATGATCCACAACCGAGGATACGGAAGGATAAACGCGCCATGTTATGCCGCCGCCGCGTCAAGAGCAGCCTTGGTGAACAGCCGGTCGAAATTCACCTGTGTCTGGCGGGCGAAATCGGGAACCGTCATCCCGAAAATCGTCGCGCCCACGACACCGGTCAGCGCGGCATAGGCCGGTTCGTTCCGCCGCCCGCGATGTGGGGGCGGGGCCAGATAGGGGGCGTCGGTTTCCAGCAGGATGCGGTCAACCGGGGCCGCCGCAAAGATCGCGCGCAGCGCATCCGATTTCGGAAAGGCGGCGATGCCCGACATCGACAGATAAAAACCCAGGTCAAGCGCCGCTTCCGCGAGCGCTGGACCGGAAGAAAAGCAGTGCATGACGCAGGAATAGACCCCTGCGCGATATTCTTGGGTCAGGATGCGGGCCATATCGTCATCCGCGTCCCGGGCATGAATTATCAGCGGCAGGCCGGTCTGGCGCGCCGCTTCGATATGGATGCGCAAGCTTTCCTGCTGCACCGCCTTGCTGTCGGCCGTGTAATGATAATCCAGCCCGGATTCGCCGATACCGACGAATTTCGGATGCCGTGCCAAGGCTACCAGTTCGGCAGCCGATGCCAATGGCTCTTCGGCGGCGCTCATCGGATGGGTCCCGGCGGCATAGAATACCCCCGCGAACTGTTCCGCAATCGCACGCACCTGCGGCTCCTGCCGCAGCCTTGTGCAGATTGTCACCATGCGGGTTACGCCCGCTGCCCGGGCGCGTTCGACCACGCCCGGCAGGTCATCCGCGAAATCGGGGAAATCCAGATGGCAATGGCTGTCGGTGAACTCTGCTGTCTTGGTCATCGCCCCAACCTGCCGCTGATGCGGATCAGGCCGGTTTCCGCAGCATCGGGGCCACGGTCTGATCCACGCGCAGGAGCATATCCATGAGAAGCGCGGCAGGGTCAAGGTTGACCGCCCGTCCGCGCCGCGCCCGGTTGCCAAGGTTCTGTTGCAGGTCGGCCCAGACCCGCGCGACAGCGGGAGAGGGAGCGAGCCGCAGCAACAGGGCGGCTTCACCCGGAACCGCCTCTGCCGGGGGCTGACCGGTGGCGCCGGTGCGGGCCACGCGGGCCAGAAAGCTGTCCAGCAGCCCGATTGTCAGGGCAAAATGGGTTTCGGTATTCTTGCCTGCGACGCTTTCCGCCAGTGCCAACGCGGCGGGCCGGTCCAGCCGGGGCAGTCCCGCCATAAGCTTCAAGATACGCTCGTAGATTGCCAGCCCATCGGTATTCACCAGACGGATCGCTTCGCCCACCGAACCGCCTGCAAGCGCTGCAAGCCGCATGGCTTCGGCCGGATCAACACGCATGTCTGCCGCCGCCATTGCCTGTTCCACATCGCCCGCCGACAGGGCCGACAAGGTCAACACGCGGCAACGCGACCGGATCGTGGGCAACAGACGGGCAGGCTGATGGCTGACCAGCAGCAGCACCACGTCCTCGGGTGGCTCCTCCAGCAGTTTCAACAGGGCGTTGGCGGCGCTGGGGTTCAGATCGTCGGCGCTGTCGACAATGGCCACACGCCGACCGCCATCAGCGGCCGAGAGCGTAAAGAACGCCTTCATCCGGCGGACTTCTTCCACCGTGATCTCCTGCTTCAACCGCGCGGCCTTGTCATCCCAAGGGCGGCGCAGCAGAAACAGGCCGGATTCCGATCCCGCGCGCAGACGACGGGAAACGGGATGTTCGGCATCAATGTCAAGCGATACCGGGGGTGGTGGCGCACCGAACAATCCACCATCATCGGGCGGGGTGGCCAGCAGGAACCGCGCGATCCGCCAGGCCAGCGTTGCCTTTCCGATGCCCTGCGGCCCGGTCAGCAGCCAGCCATGGTGCAGCCTGCCCGTCGTATAGGATTCCAGAAACTGTGCCTCTGCCCGGCCCTGACCAAACAGGGCTTCGGTTTCCCTTGGATGCGGCGCGCCGGGAACGCGGTCCGGTTCCGGAATGTCGGCGAGATCGGTGTTCATCCTGCCAGTGCCGCAAGCACATCCGCTGCCACAACCTCCGGCGGGCGTTCACCGTCGATGACCCGGCAACGTTCGGGGAATTCTGCCGCCAGAGACAGAAATCCGGCGCGCATTCGGACTTGCATCGCCTCTCCCATATCCTCGAAGCGTTCTTCGGCGCCCTTGCGCCCTTTCGCGCGGGAAAGTCCGATCGCCGGGTCCATGTCGATGATGAAGGTCAGGTCGGGTTCGCGACCGATCATCAGGCTGTGCAGCGTGTCAACATGGGCGCGCAGGTCACCGCTGCGCAGCCCCTGATAAATACGTGTGCTGTCGGCAAACCGGTCGGAAATCACCGTCCTGCCAGCGGCCAGACCCGGCAGGATCGTCTTTTCCAGATGGTCGCGACGGGCGGCAGTGAACAGCAATATCTCTGTTTCCGCAGACCAGCGGTCGGGGTCGCCTTCCAGCACAAGCCTGCGGATTTCCTCGGCTCCCGGTGCACCGCCTGGCTCTCGGGTCAGCACCACATCGGTGCCGTTGGCCCGCAGACTGTCCGCCAACATCCGCGCCTGGGTGGATTTTCCGGAACCGTCGATGCCCTCGAAGGTGATGAAGCGCGCGGGGACGTGCATGTCAGAACGCGGCAACCCGGGCCATGGCCTGCCGCGCCAGCGTTCCCGCCGCCGTGGTCATGCGTGTGCGAAACCCGCCCTCCGCCACAGCCTGGCCCGCGACAAGCGGAACCTCTGTCACGGGCAGATCCGGCAGGGTAACGATCAGCTTGCCGAGTTCCTGCCCTTCGGTGATGGGGGCGGGGATCGGGCCATGATAGACGACCTCGGCATGCATCTTTTCGGTGGCGAGCGCGGGCAGAAGCAGGCTCAGATCCTCCTTCAGCACCAGCGGCACGCGCGGAACTTCCCCCAGAAACACGTCAGCTTCGGCAAGACGCGTGCCCTTGGGTGCAACGGTTTTCTGGACGAACTGCCGGAAGGCCCAGTTGACCACGCGTTCGGATTCCTCGGCACGGGCAACTTCCGACGGCAGGCCGTTCAGCACGAACACAACGCGCCGTCCGCCCTGCACGGCAGACCCCACAATGCCATATCCCGCTTCCTGCGTGTGGCCCGTTTTCAATCCATCCGCCCCAATTCCAAGCGAAAGCAATGGGTTGCGGTTATTTTTGTTTCCCGGACTGCGTCCCTGATAAACAAATTCGGTCATGCCGAAATAGCCATAGTATTCCGGAAACTCCTCGATCAGCCGCACGGCCAGCATACCAAGATCGTGCATCGACATTCGCTGGTTGGGATCGGGCCAGCCGCTGGAATTGGCGAACGTCGACTGCGTGTAGCCAAGATCGCGGGCACGTTCATTCATCAGTCGGGCAAAGGCTTCTTCCGATCCGGCAAGTCCTTCGGCCACCACAACGCAGGCATCGTTGCCGGAATTCACGATGATGCCGTGGATCAGATCCTCGACCGTCGGCCGGTCGTTCGGCTCCACAAACATCTTGGAGCCTTCCATCTTCCACGCCTTTGTCGATACGGCAAAGGTCGTGTCCAGCGTAATCCGGCCGTCGCGCAGGGCTTCAAACACCATGTTCAGCGTCATCAGCTTTGACATCGACGCCGGGGGCAGGGGGGTGTCGGCGTTCTTTGCCAGAAGCAGCGTATGCGTGGTCTGATCAAAAACCCATGCCGCGCTGGCCTGCGTATCAAAGGCGCGTGCAGGAAGTGCTGCGAAAACCACCGCCACAAGCAATCCAGCGACGCGAAGCGTAAGGTCTTTCAGCATGATTGCCCCCACCTGTCAGTTGGAAACGAAATAGGCATCGGCGTAGCCGCTGGCCTTGACCTTGTCGAGCTGCGCCTTGCGTGCCGCCTCACTGTCGGCTGGCCCGACAACCACGCGCCAGAAACCCTTGCCCTGGCTCGACTCCGCTTTCACCTGTGTCGGCAGGCCAGCGCTTCCAAGGCCCTGCGCGGCAGCAGCGGCGTTGGCCTGAACACTGAAAATACCGATCTGGATGAATGGTTTGGCCAGGCTCGATGCCACCGGCTTTGCGGCCGGGGCCGCCGCGGGATTGGTCCCGTCTGATGGAAGCACGGCAACCGCACCCGGCGCCAGCGAAGCATCCGCAGCCAGCTTGGCCTGTCGTTTGCCACTGGCCGGGACAGGCGCGGCCGCGTTCGATGTATCGCTCTCGATGGCGGCGATGGCTGCTTCGGCAGCCGCCAGCGGTTCCAGATCATCGGGCGTCGCGGCGACCGGGCCACCATCCTCGGGCGCGACCTCGGCAACCAGTGCGGCGTCATCCGCCGCCGGCGCATCTTCTGCCGCAGGCGCTTCCTCGCGGCGCAGGGCCGTGACATTCAGTTCCTGCGGCTGACCGGCAAGGATGTCGAGTGCCGCCGCCGTATCAGATGAAATCTGAACCTTCGGACCCGGATTTTCCCTCTCGCGCCGGAACAGCGCGCCGATCACGAACTTGCCGTTGGCGGTGTTGCGGATGATGACGCGCTCGGGATCTTTCACATCCGGATGCGCAACCCAGACACCCCCCAACGAGGGGCGGCCATCCCAAAGCCCGGGCTCGGTGACCTGAAAAATATCCGGGGCTTCGACATCCGTGTCGACCTGCCGCTTCGCCACATCGGGAGACGGCTCTGCCCCCGTCTCTGCGGTTGCGGTATCTTTTCCGAGAAAACCCAAAGGCTTGGCACCCTCTTCGCATGCCGAAGCCAGCAAGGCCACACCCAGTGCCAAAAATCCGCGCAACGTGATAGAACCCATTCTTGCCCCCTTGCGGCAACGTCCGGCCGAAACAACGTTTCGCCGTCACATAGCCCACTGCCCGATACCGCGCCTGACGCGCTTTTGCGCGAGTGTATCCGCTGCGCCGAGACAAGGAAAGACCGGGGATTGCAGCTTGTATAATTCAGCGATTTTCGGCCACGCAGTACGGTTTCTTGCACCCCGGATACCACTTCAGCAGCGCCCGCTTCCAGAATCGCACGACGCCAGATATGTCGACGCAGCCGGAGGAGTGGCAGAGTGGTCGATTGCAACGGTCTTGAAAACCGTCGGGCGTGAAAGCGTTCCGTGGGTTCGAATCCCACCTCCTCCGCCACGTCATTTCTGATCGCCACCAGGCAACATAAGTTGGCCAAACCGGGCAGGCTTCTCCGGCCTGACCTGCCAACCTGTGACGTTCCAGGAAAGAATGTTTGTCAAGCGTCCTTAGAACGCTGATGCGGTTGCCAGTGGGGAACTTGCCAACGGAAATGCAATACGCATCAAGGCAATGCCAGGACGCGTTAAAATATTGCCGTATTTGGATTTTTGGCTCCGGCGGTAGGGATCGAACCTACGACCAATTGATTAACAGTCAACTGCTCTACCGCTGAGCTACGCCGGAACACCGTGGTGCCTATAACAAGACCGGATATGGGCGTCCAGAGGGTATGACAAAAATTCACCTGGGCGGTTGTCGTGGCGAAAGCGGGCGGGCGGGGGCCCATTCGTCGTTTTCAGTCTGTTGCACCTCTCCCCGTGTCGAAAGGTCAATAAGATGTGCCAGAAGATTGCGGCGGGCGGCCGGCATCAGGACCTGTGGCGTGTCAAGATAGACGGCTTCTGCAAGGGCGGACAGGGTTCGTGGCCTTTCCGCCAAGGCGGCAAGCAGCGCATCCTCGCGCATCTGGCGATGGGCCAGAAGTTCCGCGATGCGCAGGGCGGGGGTCTGGACCGGCGCGCCGTGTCCGGGCAGCAGGCGTAGAGGTTTCAGCGAGGCAAGCAGCGCGAGAGAGTTACGGTAGTCGGCAACATCACCGTCAGGGGGAGAGATCAGCGTGCTGGCCCAGCCCATGACGATGTCACCGGTAAAAATCGTGCCCCCGGACTGAAAGCAAATGTGATTTCCGAAATGGCCAGGTGTGTGCAGGGCCGTCAGGGTAACGCCGCCAGCGCTTACGGCTTCTCCATGCGCAAGCAGGCGGTCTGGTACAAAGGTGCGGTCCACGCCCTCACCGCCGCCTCCGTCGCAGCGTTCGGTCCAGGTCCGCATTGCCACGCTTCGGCCTGCATCCGGGGCACCAAATGCCAGAACCGGCGCACCGGTAGCTGCCGAAAGGGCAGGGGCGAGCGCGGAATGGTCAAGATGGGAATGCGTGACAAGGATGCAGGCAATTCTTTCGCCCGGATGCAGCGCCGACTGGATAGCCCGTTGATGGATGGGCAGGTCGGGCCCCGGATCAATGACCGCGACATCGCCCTTGCCTACCAGATAGGTGTTCGTGCCCGGCCCGGTCATAGGCGAGGGGTTGGGGGCCAGTACAAGCCGCAATCCGGCGATTTCATCCGCCAACCCCGTCTGTTCTTCCATCTTTGGCTTGGACACGATGCCTCTCGTCGCTAGGGTCCGCGCATGAGCGCTTTTCGGATCAAGAACTACCTGCCACGCGGCATCTACGGGCGCGCGGCCCTTATCCTTATCGTGCCCATCGTCACGATTCAGTTGGTCGTGTCCATCCTGTTCATCCAGCGGCATTTCGAACGCGTCACCGAACAGATGACCGGGAATGTCGTTTATGAACTGGGATATGTGCTGGCGCGGGCACAGGCGGCCCCGGATGCTGCTGCCGCCCGGACCGCCATTGGGGATCTGCTGGATCCGCTTTCGATGGAGGTTCGGTTCCTGCCGCAGGAGGCTGGCGCAGATATCGTGGCCGAAGATCAGCGCGAATGGTTCGACCTGTCCGGCAAGGTGGTCATCCGCGTGCTGAGCGACCGGCTGGCGGCCGTGCGGGCAGTTGATCTTGTCTCAGGGGATGGTCAGGTTCGCGTGCTTCTGGAAACACGGCACGGCCCGATGGAGGCGCGGTTCGACCGCCGCCGCGTTTCCGCATCCAATCCGCATCAGTTGCTGGTTCTGATGCTGGCGGCTTCGCTTCTGATGACCTTCATTGCCATCATCTTTCTGCGCAATCAGTTGCGACCCATCCGCAAGCTGGCCTTTGCCGCCAGTGAATTTGGCAAAGGCCGATCCACTGAATTCCGTCCTTCCGGCGCGTCAGAGGTGCGCATCGCGGGAAATGCGTTTCTGGCCATGCGCAACCGGCTGGAACGCCAGATCGAACAGCGCACCCAGATGCTGTCCGGGGTCAGCCATGACCTGCGCACCCCCCTGACCCGGCTGAAGCTGTCGCTGGGCATGATGGAGGATGATGCGGAAGTGCGGGCGATGCGCCGCGATGTCGACGACATGGGCAAGTTGCTGGATGCGTTTTTGACCTTTGCCCGCGACAATGCAGCGGATGAGGCAGTGCTGACTGATCCCGAGGAAATCCTGTTGAAAGTGGTCGAAAATGCCCGTCGTGCCGGGCAGGACGTGGGGCGGGGCGCGGTCGAAACCGATGGCGACGTTGCAATGCGGCCTGTTGCCGTGACGCGTGCGCTTGAAAACCTGGTCAACAATGCCGTGCGATACGGAAAGCGGGCGATGGTTTCGATGCATGTCACGGACAAATATCTGCGGTACATCGTGGAAGATGACGGGCCGGGCATCCCCCAGCAGGCGCGGGAAGATGCTGTAAAGCCCTTTGTCCGGCTGGATGCCGCGCGCAACCAGGATCGTGGCAGCGGTGTCGGCCTTGGCCTTTCCATTGCGCTTGATGTGGCCCGCGTGCACGGCGGGCAACTCAAGCTTGGCGAAAGCGAAAGCCTTGGCGGATTGAAGGCCGAACTGGTGCTGGCCCGCTGAAGCCGCGATCGGTGACAAGACCGGTTGCGCGGCCGGTTTCCCGCACGCGCGCCCCCCTGTTCAGCCCAACCGCTGCGGTTGTCAGCCCAGAATGCTTTGCAGGATTGTCAGCCATGCCAGCAGTGCAGCGGCAGAGGTGGGGATCAGCCACCACCCTGCCGCAAAGCCGCCCCCGCGGCGCGGATGGTGCGGCAGATACAGCAGCCGCTGTGAACTGCGGTCGATCCGCCGCCCGCTAAGACCGGTTATCGGCGTACGCCCGAGCCCCGCGGCGCGAGCAGTGGCTTCGGCACGGGCCATCAGAACCGCAACGTGGTCGGTTTCCGATATCTTGCCGGTAACAATCTGTCGTCTGTTTCCCAAAATGAGCCCCCTGAAAACTCATTTCCCACTTTCAAGACTCCGCCTTAAGAATCGGTTTCGCAATCTTCATTCGGCTCGACAGGTGAAGAAACTTCACTAATCGCACAGGCTGTTGCCCCGGCGCCGCAGTTGCGGCCTGTCAATATTTGGTGTCCGCAAGATGGTCAGATGCCGACGCGCCACCGGCGCATTTAAGTTATCCTCAGTATTACGCATATATCTCAATGGGTTGTCAGAAATTCAGTCGTGGCGCTGGGGACCGCCGAGATCAAGATGTTGTAGCTGGAGTGGTCATCCCAAAATCGGGTCGAAAATTACCGATTTTCCACATTCAGGCCACAATGATGTGTACGCCGAGGCAGTAACCGGTAGCAGATCGGGGCATCAGACGTTTCTCATGGTTGAGTATATTGACGTAAAATACCCTAAAAGATGAGCGATCCGCTGTCGAATCAATCTGGTCAACTGCCGTTCAGACCGTCGGCAAAACCGGTTCAGATGATTCCAGGATTTTCCGGACGCCGAATTCTTGACCGAATAATGGCAGTCCTTAGGCGAGCAAACCACCAAAATGCAACCAAAAGTGGCATTATGTCAGTGTCGGCGGAATCTCGCGCGTGTCATCCGGCGATGTGGCGGTGATACGCCCGCCCACCCCCGCATGCTCCACAATTGCTTTATTCCTGCCACACTGTTGACTAGCAGGTATTGAGGTTGGTGCCCGCACACACACCAATGACAGCATAATTCGGGGAATTTTATCAAATGGCAGTTACGGTCACCGTATCCAGCGCGGCGGAGCTTTACGCAGCCGTCGACAAGGCAACTTCCGACACTACCATCGTGATGAAGGAAGGAAATTACGGCAACCTTGACCTTTCCGCCCATTACCACCCCAAGGTCGCGCAAAGCTTCGGTCTGAACTTCGTGGCAGAGGATGCCGACAATCCGCCAGTGATAACCGGTCTGCTGCTGCGCGATGCGAAGAATGTCACCCTTGATGGTATCCTGTTTGACTATACCGCCAAACCCAAGGCCGATATTGCCTACAAGCCATTCTGGATCGAGGACTGCACCGACGTCGTCATCAAGAATTCCACCTTTGACGGATCGCACGCCAGCGGCTTCGGCAACTACAATGACGGCTACGGTGCCGGGACGGCCTTGTTTGTTCGTGGTGGGCAGGATGTTGTCATTGAAAACAACAAGATGCACAATTTCTACCGTGGGCTGGTCGTATTCGAATCCGATAACATCACCGTGCGCGGCAACGAAATTTATGACCAATCGTCGGATGGCCTGAACTTTGCCCAGGTGACCGACCTGCTGATCGAAAAGAACTACATCCATGACTTCGATGCGGCCGCCAATACCCAGGCCCACAAGGACATGATCCAGTTCTGGACGACGAACACCACTTCGGCCACCCAGCGTGTCGTCATCCGGGACAACGTGCTGGACAGCGGATCGGGCGTTGCGACCCACTCTCTGACCATCTTCAACGAACGCGGGGGGTTCGCCGCGACCATCTACCGCGACATCACCATCGAAAACAACGTGATCCGCAACGCCCACAAGCACGGTATCACCGTGGAATATGCGGTCGGGGTCAAGATCAACAACAACACGCTGATCCAGAACCTTGATCAGGCAAAGGATGCGTCCGGGCTTTATCTGCCGTCCATCAATATCTGGAAGGGCGCGACCCAGGTCACGGTCAACAAGAACGTGACGCACCTTATCGAAGGGCCCCACACCGGCAGTGGCAACTACTTCATCCAGCGCGATGCCCCGACGCAAGAAGGCTATTACGGCGATCTGTTCCTGAATGCCCTGTCCGACGAACACGGCATCTGGGAAGACCTGATGATTGCGCCGGGCGGATATCTGGCGGTGAACAAGCTGGGATCGTCGCTACTGTATTTCGACACCACCCCCGAGGAAGCAACGCCTCTGGTGTTGATGGAGCGTGGCGTCAATCTTGAACTTGGCCATTTCGAACTGGATGCCAGCCGTGTTTACGGACCGAACGGGCAACTCAGCGTAGCTGGGGCAAAGGCGGTCTGGGATTTCGGCGACGGAACCAAGGGAACAGGCCTTCTGACCGAGCACACTTATGCCAAGCCCGGAGTGTATCACATCACCGGCACGATCACGCTGGCGAATGGCCAGAAGTTCGAGGTGAAGAAGACGGTTGAATCTGAAACGCCTGCGGCACTTCAGACCGACATGTCAAATTCGGGCCAGGACACATCCGGCCAGGTCAGCCTGTGCAAGGTTGAGGGCGCGGTTTCCTTTGTCACCGATGGTGGTTCGGTCGCCGCAAAGCTCGGTGCCAGCGGGCGCATCTGCTATCAGAAAAGCGCTGAGTTCTTCGACAACACCTCCTATACGGTGCTTGCCGATTTTCGGAAGGATCAGATTTCCGACCGCGGCAAGCTCATCAGCTTTCTTGGCAGCTTTGTCATCACCGTAACCGAACATACGATCAGCGCTTCGGTGATTACCGACAAGGGCACCAAGCTGCTTGCGAAAAGCTATATGAACCTCAGCGACACGAAGTGGCACAATATCGCGCTGACCTTCGACGGCAAGACGGGCGAGGCGTCCCTATACTTTGACGGCAAGGAAATTGCCTTCACCACCGGATTGCAGGGTGCCATTCAGGTCGGCAATGACAGCCAGCATTTCTATGTCGGCAGCCCGGGCGGGGACAGCTTCAACGGGCTGGTTGACGACGTGCATTTCCTGCGTGGCGCAATGACCGGCAACGATGTCGCGAACCTTTACATGGGCAAGACCACGGTTGCGCAGCTGCTCAAGGATTACGCACCCTCCGCCCCGGTCGTCATCCCGGATCCTGCCGATGACGGTGGAACGGATGCGGTTCCCGCAGATGCGATTACCGGCACGACTGCTTCGGAAAAGCTGGTCGGGACCGGCGACGGCGATACCATCCTTGGTCTGGCTGGCAACGACACGCTGATCGGTCAACGTGGCGACGACACCATTGACGGCGGAGCCGGTGCGGATTCCGTTTCCGGTGGCTACGGCAACGACAGCGTGTACTTCGACGCGGCAGATGCCATGCTGCACGGCGGTTTCGGCACCGATACGCTGGTGTTCAAGGGCGGAAGCTATGATGCAACGGATGTCGCACTTCGCGCATTTGAAGTGTTCGACATGACCAATGGCAACGTTGATGCACTTCGCATGAGCTTCAATCAGTTGAAGCAGAACCCCGATACCGCGCTGCGGATTGACGGCGATGTCGTCGATACGGTGGTCATCGAAGCGAACACCGAACTGCGCAAGCTGTCGACATATACGCTCGATGGTGAAACCTATACCCGTTACGCGTTGGGCGAAGGCAGTTGGGCGGTACAGTTCTCGGCCGATTCCGACATCACGATCACGACTGCGGCCCTAATCGCCTGATATTTTCCGACAAGTGATGCAAAGGGCTCCGGAAACTTCCGGGGCCTTTTCTTTCGTGGCGGGTTCATGTGTTTTTGCGCGATCAGCCAAGCCGCTTGCGCAGTTCATCCAGCGTCGCGCGCTCCTGATCGCTGACGGCGACACCCCCAAATCCCAGAAAGCCGCCTTCCTTGGCAGATTCCGCAACACGTTCGGCTGTCGACATCAGCCAGGACTTGTAGGCCTGTGCCTGTTCAGGGGCGCGGGTCTCGACCGCAGAAACCGCCCTGTCCAGCCGTGACAGCACCTGCGCCTTGAGTTCCGCAGATTCCCGGGATTTCAGGTCTTCACGCAGACTGTCGCGCGCTGCTTTTCGCCCCTCGGCGGTTTCAAAGGCCGCGACGATCTTCTGCGCGATCGGTCCGCCTGCACCGCTGGTCTTGGCATCTGCAAGTCCACGGGCACCCGCCGCGCTTTCCTTGACCATTCCCCACAAGCCGCTCGGGTCCGCCATCGTCACAGCCATGGCGACCAGCATCGGGCTGCTCACGACGGTGTTCCATTCATCTTGGTTGAAGCCTGACTCGATCATTTCCATTTCCCTCTCCGTCCGCGACGGGTATCGGGCGCGCGTTCCGCCACGCGCCATGGAAATG
This sequence comes from Paracoccaceae bacterium, assembly GCA_051646105.1. Taxonomy (GTDB): domain Bacteria; phylum Pseudomonadota; class Alphaproteobacteria; order Rhodobacterales; family Rhodobacteraceae; genus JBOFCO01. The sequence goes on along the minus strand of JBOFCO010000165.1, from coordinate 3,991 downwards.
ATAACGCAAAGGCCCCCGGAACGTTCCGGGGACCTTTTCGCGAGTATCGTCAAATCCGGAGGTTACGGCGAAAACAGGCAGGTTTCAGCCGATCCCGCACCGTGAGGCATCACATTGCGGGCAGCAGAACCGTGTCGATGACATGGATAACCCCGTTCGACTGCTTCACATCGGCGACGGTGACCGTGGCGACATTGCCCTGACCGTCCTTGATCTGCACCATGCCGTCCGTGACCATGGCGGTAAACTCGCAGCCACCAACGGTTTTCACGGTGTGCATACCGCCGTCATCGGCCACCATCTTCTGCACGTCGGCGGCCATCGCATTCGCCGCAACCACATGGCAGGTCAGGATCTTTGTCAGCGTTTCCTTGTTTTCCGGCTTCAGCAGATTTTCCACCGTGCCTGCGGGCAGCTTGGCAAAGGCGTCATTTGTCGGCGCAAAAACGGTAAACGGCCCTTCGCCCGACAGCGTTTCGACCAGCCCGGCGGCCTGAACCGCGGCAACCAGCGTGGTGTGATCGGCAGAGTTCACTGCATTCTCGACGATGTTCTTGTCCTCATACATGGCCGCGCCGCCAACCATCGGGTTTTCGGCAAAGGCAATGCCAGTGCTCAACGCCAGGGCGGCTGCGGAAAGAGAAAGGCTGCGAATGGACAATTTCATGGAACGTCTCCTGCTTTGTTCCGGTCGGGGTTCGTCCCCGCCGATGCAGGAGATACGGAGCACGTGGCGGGAAAGTTGCAGCCGCTCAGAAAAAAGCGATCACAGGCGCGTGACCACGCCGGAAACCAGAACCGGCCCGGTTGGTGCACCCGTCGGTGAGCCACCGGCGGGCTCAAGGCTGACCGCCAGGGTGACGCCCTCATCAAGCTCCGGCATCGGGGTCGAATGCGGCACGACATTGATGACGCCAAGCGATTCCGGCACGCCGGATGGCCCGATCAACCAGAGTTCATAGGAATTCTGATCGCCCGACGGCGGCCCGGCCTCATGAACAAAGGTCAGTTCACCATCCTGCCAGGTCGCGCTGATGACAAGCTCCTGGCCGTCGGCGGCCAGACGGGCGGTCAGCGGTACAGGATCGGATGGCACCATCAGGAACAACCCGACGGCCAGCACCAGCGCGGCGAAAACCCCACCAGCCAGCCAACGCGAAAGCCAGCCTGTCGCGCGCTGAACCGGTTGCGGCGGGATCCCGAACAGGCGATCCTCGATCCGCTGCATCAGATCGGGCGGCTGGACGGCATCCACATCCTCTGCCAACGGGGTGAGACGGGCCTCCCACTCCGTCACAAGGGCCGCAAAAGCCGGATCGGACCGCAACCGCGCCGTCGCTGCCAGCCGGTCAGGATGCGACAGCACACCCAAGACGTATTCGGCGGCGACCAGATCGTCGCCTTCGGGCAGGTCCGCGATATGATCCTCCCGGCCGCTCATGCGTCCAGACACTCCTTCAGTTTCAGCAGGCTGCGCCGCAGCCAGCTTCGCATCGTGTTCAGCGGCACCCCGTTGCTGTCAGCCAGTTCCTGATAGGACAACCCGTTCAGATAGGCATCCCGCACCGCGCTGGCCCGATCCGGTTCCAGTGTCGCGAAACAATCGTCGATCCTGCGCGCCTCGCTGCGGGCGATGGTCGCGGCTTCCGCGCCAGGCGCAGGATCGGCGATTGCGGCAACCAGACTGTCGTCATCCACACCTGTATCTTTGCGGGCCCGCAGCCGGTCGATGGCATGGTTCCGTGCAATCGCAATCAACCAAGTCATCCCCCGCGCGCGCTCCGCTTCGAAGCGGTGGGCATTTACCCAAACCCTCGTAAACACTTCCTGCAACGCATCCTCTGCTTCAGTCCTGTCCCTAAGGATACGAAGGATGATGCCGAAAAGTTTCGCCGAGGCGGAAGCATAAAGCGAACGAAAGGCCGCGCGATCCTGCGCGGCGCAACGGGAAATCAGATTTGCCACAGGATCGTCAGTCATGCCCCATCGGTTGCAGCAATGCGACGCGGGGTCAAGTCACGCGTTTGTAAGTCAGCCGCGCCGCCTGCGCCTGCCGCCATCACCGCCGCCGCCTGTGTTGAAGGAGACATCCGGCAACGTAACCACACCAACCAGATGGGGGAAGGGGGCCGTGGCGTGCGGGATGGCATTGGCAGCGACGAAATGTTCCTGAAAGCGCGGCTCGATCGCGGTTTCGACCTTGTGTATTTGTCCGACCAACGCTTCCACGCGTGCACGGGCGGATTTGTTGCACAGCGCAATGCGCGCGCCTGTCCCGGCAGCGTTTCCGGCGCTTGTGACCCGATCCAGCGAAGCATCCGGGATCATACCCAGCACCATCGCGTGTTTGGGGCTGATATGCGCACCGAAAGCCCCGGCCAGCACGACCCGGTCGACAGTGTCGATGCCGAGTTCGTCCATCAGCAGGCGCGCGCCGGCATAAAGTGCCGATTTCGCAAGCTGGATCGCGCGGATGTCGCCTTGCGTCACGGTGATAACCGGCCCACCCGTCGCACTGCCGTCATGAAGAAGATAGCTGAACGTCCGTCCATGCGGCTGGCAGCGCGCGGTCCCCGTCTGATCCGGCCCGCCGATCAGCCCACCGGCGTCGAGCAGCCCGGCCATGCGCATTTCTGCCACCGCCTCAATGATCCCCGATCCACAGATGCCGGTCACGCCGGTCGCCTTGATCGCTTCACCAAAGCCGGGATCGTCGGACCACAGGTCCGACCCGATCACACGGAAACGCGGTTCCTTGGTCACGGGATCAATTTCCACCCGCTCGATCGCGCCCGGTGCTGCGCGCTGCCCGCTGGAAATCTGCGCCCCCTCGAACGCCGGGCCAGTGGGCGAGGAACAGGCAAGCACCCGCGCCTTGCTGCCCAGCAGAAGCTCGGCATTGGTGCCGACATCGACGATCAGCACCATGTCTTCGGATTTGTCGGGTTCCTCCGACAGCGCCACGGCCGCGCAGTCCGCGCCGACATGGCCCGCAATGCAGGGCAACACATAGGCGCGCGCTTCGGCGTTGATGCCGGTCAAACCCAGCTCCGCAGCACTCAAGCTCAGGCTTTCCGACAGGGCCAGCGCAAAGGGGGCCTGTCCAAGTTCCACAGGATCGATGCCCAGCAGCAGATGGTGCATCACCGGGTTGCAGACCACCGTCGCTTCCACGATTTCCGCCGTGCCGATGCCAGACTCCGCCGCCAAAGCCAGCGCAAGATCGTTCAGCGCACCACGTACCACCCCGGTCATCTCGGCATCGCCGCCGGGGTTCATCATCACGTAGGAAACCCGGCTCATCAAATCCTCGCCAAACCGGATTTGCGGGTTCATCAGGCCAGAGGACGCCAGAACGGACCCATCCGACAGGTTGACCAGATGCGCGGCGATGGTGGTAGAGCCAAGATCGATTGCCAAGCCGTACAGTACCCCGTCGTGATAGCCCGGCCAGATGTCCAGCAACCGAGACGGACCGCCGCGATGGTCGGAATGCAGGGCCACGGTCACCTTGAAATCGCCCTTGCGCAGCACTGGTTGCAGCCGCCGCAGGATACCAAGCGAGGCGTCGACCGCGCCGACCTGCCACTGATCGGCCAAAGCGGTGCACAGCCGTTCAAAATCGCCCGAAGGCTCGTGCATAGCAGGTTCCGCCACCTCGACGTAGTAAAGCCGGACCGCCGGGTCCATCTCGATGGCCCGGGTGGATGCGGACTTGCGGATCACCTGCTTGTGCAACTGGCTTTCCGGCGGCACATCCAGCACCACATCGCCCATGATTTTCGCCTGACAGCCCAGTCGTCGCCCCGGTTTCAGCCCCCGCACCCGGTCATACCGCGCCTCGACATCGTTGAAGGCGGAAAGGGCATCGGCGGAAACCGTAACGCCATGCTTGGGAAACTCCCCCACACCCGGCGTGATCTGGCATTTGGAACAGATGCCACGCCCACCGCAGACAGAGTCGAGATCGACGCCCATCTGCCGCGCAGCA
>JBOFCO010000196.1:0-10588 GCA_051646105.1 Paracoccaceae bacterium | reverse complement strand
ACGTGCCGGACGGGGCGACGCCCAAGGATGGACCTTCGGCCGGTCTGGCGATGGTGACATCCATCGTTTCCGTGCTGACCGGCATTCCTGTGCGCAAGGATATCGCCATGACTGGCGAGGTTTCGTTGCGTGGCAATGCGATGCCGATCGGTGGGTTGAAAGAAAAGCTGCTGGCGGCCTTGCGGGGCGGTATCAAGACGGTATTGATCCCGGAAGAAAACGCCAAGGATCTGACGGAGATCCCGGAAAACGTGACCAAGGGGCTGAAGATCATCCCCGTCAGTCATGTGCGTGAGGTGCTGAAGCTGGCGCTGGTGCGGATGCCCGAACCCATCGAATGGGACGAAGCCGCCGAAGAAGCCGCCGCTGCCGCCCGCAAGCTGGCCGGCGACGGTGGTCCCAGCCAGACCGCGCATTGATCAAGGCGGTCAGACAAAAGAAAGGGCGCGCAGTGATGCGCGCCCTTTTTCTTCAGGAACGCAGTGGCGTTCCAGTCAGTCGGCCGAAACTGCGGCGGCGATGACCAGCAGCAGAAGCAGCGGCACGACGAAAGCGTCGGACCCCGAAGATGTGTCTTCCACGATCACGTCCGGATCCATGGTCGGCTCTGCCAGTCCGCCGGCTTGCACGGAGCCGATGGAAAGCAGCAGGGCTGCGGATGCGGTGACAAGCAAGGACTTCATGTTATTCCCCCGGATGATGCCATTCTGGCGCAATGCAAGCCAGCGGATGATGCCGCAGGTCGGAGACAAGGCCAATCCGATTCGAAACGACTTGCGCCTGTTTGGAGCAATGGCGCATCGCTGAACGCATTAATCGCTGAATTTTGAAACAATCCTTGCGGATTGCGAAGGGCCAGCGCGATACTCGAAACAAAGTAGCCAGTTCAAAGCGGGGATGAGAAATGGCAACCAAGGCAAAGCGCGCCACGCCAGCCAAGGCAGTGGCCCGACCGACAGAAAAGCCGGCCAGAACGTCAAGCAAGGCCAGCGAGACCACTTCGCCCCCAGACGAAGGGGGGACAGCAGCACCGTCGGCAGGCACCTTGCGCGCGCGCGAACTGGTGGCACAGGTCAGTGCCGCGACAGGATCAAAGAAACCGCAGGTCCGCGAAATCGTCGAGGCGACACTCGCTGCCATGGGAAACGCCCTTGCCGAAGGGCGGGCGCTGAACCTGCCGCCGTTTGGCAAGGCGCATGTGACCCGGACCAAGGATCGCGGCGGGGCAGAGGTAATGGTCCTGAAACTGCGGCGTGGGACAGCAAAGGCCGCTGCCGCCGAGCAGACCGAAGCCCTTGCGGATGCCGGTCACTGACGCTAAGAAGCGCGCCACGGGCGATTAGCTCAGCGGTAGAGCGCTTCGTTCACATCGAAGATGTCAGCGGTTCAAATCCGTTATCGCCCACCATCACAGGAAAATGCGCCCCGCAAGCGGCGCATTTTTTCTTTCCGGATGCGTCGGGCCTTGCTGCGCGGGGGCATCATAGGTAAAGGCATCCACACCGGGTCGTTAGCTCAGTTGGTAGAGCGTTTCGTTTACACCGAAAATGTCGGCGGTTCGAGCCCGTCACGACCCACCATTTCCTGCCAACACTTCACTGTGCCTCGACGGCCTCTTCCTCCAGCGCCTCACCGGCGGTCTGAACATCCTTGCCAAGCCCCTGCATGGTCTGGCAGGCGGACAGCGACAGGACGGTGGCAAGAAGCAGGGCGATCCGGGTCATCGGTTTTCTCCGCTAGGACAGTCTGACACGGACAACGCCGAAGTTCGCAACAGGTTCCGCAAGCGGCAGTGTGGCCCGCGCGCAAGGACCGTCCCTTGTGTTTCCTCGCCCCCTCGCACGCTGCGTGGCAAGCGCCTATCCTGCCGGAAAAGCCGAGCAAGCAGATGCCCCAAAGCCAGTCCGACCCGCCGAAGTCGCAGACAATTGCCGCCTGTGTCACCATGGTGCGCGATGATCCGTTCTTCCTGCGGAAGTGGGTCGACTACTACGGCGACCTGTTCGGGCGCGAAAACCTGTATGTGGTCAGCCATGGCCGGGGGGAAGACATTTCCCGCATCGCGGCTGGTTGCAACATCATCGGCATTCCCGGCGATCCGCTGCCCAATTTCGATGCGGCGCGGTGGCGGTTGCTGAACAGCGTGGTAAACGGCCTGCGCAATTATTTCCGCCATGTCATCGTTGGGGATGTGGATGAACTGGTGGTGGTCGATCCCGCTTCCGGCGAAACGCTGCTGCAACGTCTGGCGCGGATGCCGCGCGGCCCGGTGGTGACGCCCTTCGGACTGGAGCTGGTGCATCGCCGCACTGATGAGCCGTCGCCGGTTATGAAAAACGGTGATGAGGAGCGCCCCACGATGCTGCTGGGGCCACGGTCGCATGTACGCATAGCCTCGCTCTATACAAAACCTTGCGTGGTTTCTGCCCCTGCGCGCCTGTCACGCGGCGGGCACTATTCGGACAGCAACCTGCTGGTGGTGCCGGGTGATCTTTATCTGTTTCATCTGAAATACTGCGATTTCGCCCTGTACGCGCGGACCATGGAAAAACGGAACGCCGTGGCGGCTGCGACAGGGGTCAGCAATCCGGCCGAGGCAATGATTGGCCGCGAATGGTTTGCCGCGCATCGCAAGGATGAAAAGCATTTCCGCGAGTTCGAAACGCTGCCTGTGACGGCGGATTTCGATTTCTCTCCTGTCCGCGCCGCCATGCAGGCAAGCTGGGGTCCGCGGAACGAGGAATACTATCACTTTGCCCGCCAACCTGTGACGTCGCTTTACCGTCTGCCGGAGCGGTTCTTCGGCCTGTTCTGATCCCGGCTAGAGCGTCACGCGATAGCGGACATGGCCGTCGCTTTGCACGTAGCTGTCATACAGCGCCCGCGCCCGGGAATTGCCTTTGTCGGTATGCCAGTAGAACCGATGACAGCCCGCAGCCCGCGCCATGGCCATCGCATCATCGATCAGGGCGCGGCCAAGGCCACAGCCGCGCGCCGTTTCGGCGACATACAGATCTTCCAGATAGCAATCGTTGCCCGCCACCCATGTCGAGGTATGACAGTGGTGGATCGCAAAGCCTGCTGCGATTTCATCCCGCCAGGCAAGCCGCAGCACCAGCGGCCCATCCGGATTCAGCGCGCGTGCCCAGGTCGCCGCTGTTATCGCCGGATCAATGCTGACATTGTAGAAATCCAGATAACTCTGCCACAGCCCACGCCATGCGGCCTCATCCTGCGGCCGGGCAGCGGTGATTTGACAACTCACGATCCTTATCCTGCCAGCCGCGCCAGTATCCGCGCCCATGACCGGATGCCCTTGTGGAAGCTTGCCACATCATATTTCTCGTTCGGGCTGTGAATCTGGTCGTCGTCTTTGGCAAAGCCGATCAGCATCGCATCCATGCCAAGAATATCCTTGAACCAGCCCGCGATGGGGATCGATCCACCGGCGCCGACATAGGCGGCAGGCAATCCCCATTCATCCGAAAGCGCCTGCCGCGCGGATTCAAAGGCCGGGTTGTCAATGGCCATCACGCTGGCCGGGCTGCCCGCCACGTCATGCCACTCCACCCGGCAATCTGCCGGCAACTGGCTTTCCAACCAGATGCGGAAAGCTGCTGTGACGGCATCAGGATCCTGCGCGCCGACCAGTCGGAAGCTGACCTTGCCATGGGCTTCCGCAGGCAGGACCGTTTTGAACCCGTCACCGTTATATCCGCCCCAAAGCCCGTTGATTTCTGCCGTGGGGCGCGACCAGATCATTTCCAGCGGCGTCCTGTCCTTTTCCCCGGCGGGAACCGACAGGCCGACATCACCCAGAAAGGCTGAATGGTCAAAGGCCAGGGATTGCCATTGTGCGCGGATCGCATCGGGCAATTCGCCCACACCGTCATAAAAGCCGGGAATGGTGACCCGTCCCTGATCGTCATGCATTCCGCCCAGGATGCGGGCAAGCACATGCAGCGGATTGGCGGCCAATCCACCATACATGCCGGAATGCAGGTCGCGACTGGCGGCATGAACCGTGAATTCGGCTTTGGCCAGACCGCGCAGCATTGTGGTTATGGCGGGCACGCGCCCGTCATAAAGACTTGTGTCGCAGATCAGGGCGATGTCGCCACGCAGTTCATCCGCATTTTCCTGCATGAACGGCACCAGCGAAGGGGAACCCGATTCCTCCTCCCCCTCCAGAAAGATTGTCAGATTGCCGGGCAGGGTGCCGTGGACGGCCTTCCACGCCCGGCAGGCTTCGATAAAGGTCATGAGCTGACCCTTGTCGTCGGATGATCCGCGCCCTCGGATCACCTGTCCTTTTGCCGTATCCTCCACAGCCGGGTCGAAGGGATCGCGGACCCAAAGGTGCAGCGGATCGACCGGCTGCACGTCATAGTGACCGTAGAACAGGATATGTGGTCCCGGCCCTTTGTGACGGCCCACGACCATCGGATGACCGGGGGTAGGGCGGACAGCGGCATCAAAGCCAAGTGCACGCAGATCGTCAACAATGGCCGCCGCCGTCGCCGCGCAGTCGGCCTTGTAGGCCGGATCGGTCGAAATCGACGGAATGCGCAGAAGAGTCAACAGACGGTCGATGGCCTCGGCCAGATCGGTGTCAATACGTGCAAGAACGGCATCAAGATTGGGCGCGGGGGTCACGGCGGTGGTCCTGTATTCATGGGGTCACAATGCTGCGAGTGCGACCCTATCAGGTGAGGGGGGACTGTCCATAGCCGCCTGCGCACTGTAAATTGTGCCCGCACAACCCAAGAGAAACAGGACGGGCCGGTGAAACGGGCAATCGCAACTGCGCTTCTGGCGCTGACGGCAGGCGGTCAGACTATGGCTGCACCGATGACTGGTGAAACTGCGAAACAGCAGCTTTTCGGCACAAAAGGCGCCGAAATCGTGGTGGCCACCCATGATTTCCTGACCGATGCCGACAAGGCAACCCTGCGTCAGCTTGCCAATGCCATCCAGTATTACGGTGCGATAGCCGCCGCGCCTGACGCCGGATTGATGGCGGATGCGACGATGGTTGCCGCGAACCACCATGGTGCAAAGGCCGCGAGGGCCGAGGCATTGGCAGGATGCGAGGCAAAGCGCGGCGGTGCGGGAAGCAAATGCGTCATCGTTGCCGATGTGCGCCCGCAAGGCTGGTCGGAGCGGGCGCTGATGCTAAGCCTTGATGCGACCACCGGATTCATGGCCGACTATCGCAAGGCAAATGCCCCGAAAGCACTGGCGATATCGCCGTCGACAGGGCAATGGGCCATTTCCATTGGCGGCGACGCGGCCGCCATGGCTGTTGCCGCCTGCGGCAAGAAGTCCGGGGCAGGGGACTGTGCCGTGGTGGTGTCCGACTAACGTCGGACCTATGCGCGGCAAATTGCGCCATAGGTCCATGCCGGGTTGATCCTTATCAAGTCCCCGGTGCATAGAAGAGATTAAGAAGGCCCCCAGTGGCTGATGACGGCCCCAGCACCAGGCCAGGGAGACGCGGGATGAACTACGACAGCGCGCTGGAACGGGCGATCGATCGCCTGCACGAAGAAGGCCGCTATCGCACCTTCATCGATATCGAACGGCATCAGGGCAGTTTTCCAAAGGCCACCTGGCGCAGGCCGGACGGCACCACACAGGACATCACCGTCTGGTGCGGGAATGACTATCTGGGTATGGGGCAGCATCCGGTCGTGCTGGCCGCAATGCATGAGGCGCTGGAAAACGGTGGTGCCGGATCCGGTGGCACCCGCAACATTTCCGGCACCACTGTCTGGCACAAACGGCTGGAGGCAGAGCTGGCCGACCTGCATGGCAAGGAAGCCGCGCTTGTCTTCACCTCGGCCTACAACGCCAATGACGCAACGCTTTCAACCTTGCCGCAACTTTTTCCGGGGCTGGTCATCGTCTCTGACGAACTGAACCACGCCTCGATGATTCAGGGCATCCGGCGGGGGGGCTGCGAAAAGCACATCTTCCGCCATAACGACACCGGGCATCTTCGGCAGATCCTGCAAGGGATCGAAAAGGGCCGTCCGATCCTGATCGCCTTTGAATCGATTTATTCGATGGATGGCGATTTTGCACCAATCGAAGCGATCTGTGATCTTGCCGACGAGTTCGGCGCGCTGACCTATATAGATGAAGTTCACGCCGTGGGCATGTATGGCCCGCGGGGCGCCGGGGTGGCAGAGCGCGACCGGCTGATGCACCGCATCGACATCATCAACGGGACGCTGGCCAAGGCATATGGCGTTTTCGGCGGCTATGTCGCGGCTTCTGCACGGATGATCGATGCCGTTCGATCCTATGCGCCGGGGTTCATCTTTACCACCTCTCTGCCGCCTGCCGTGGCCGCCGGTGCGGCCGCTTCCATCGCACATCTTAAGCAAGATCAAGGGCTTCGCGCCGCGCATCAAGCCAAGGCCCGGACCTTGAAGATGCGGTTGAAGGGGCTGGGGCTGCCGATCATCGACCATGGCAGCCACATCGTGCCGGTGCATGTCGGCAATCCCGTGCATTGCAAGATGATTTCCGACCACCTGCTGCGCGACTTCGGCATCTATGTGCAGCCAATCAATTTCCCGACCGTGCCACGCGGCACCGAACGGCTTCGGTTCACCCCGTCGCCTGTTCACAGCACGCAGGATATCGACCATCTGATCCGCGCCATGGACAGCCTTTGGGCACACTGCGCGCTGAATCGTGCCGAACTCTCTGCCTGAAATTGCACACAATTATGGCATAATCCTTGCCACGTGATATGGTTTGTATAACAGGGCGGCACGGGGTTTCGAATCGTCGCCCACGAGGCAGACGGGACAGTAACGGACAAGGGCATGATCGGGCGAAGGGCATCACCTTCGGCAGAGGATATCGAGGGGCCGCGCGGCTTCGACGATTTCGATCTGCGACTGGGAGACATCATGCGGGGGGAGCGTGCCACACTCGGCAAGTCCCTGCTGGATGTTCAGCGCGACCTGAAAATCAAGGCCACCTATATCGCCGCCATCGAAAACGCCGATCCTACAGCATTTGAATCGCAGGGCTTTATTGCCGGTTATGTGCGGTCCTATGCGCGTTATCTGGGCATGGACCCGGAATGGGCCTTTCAGCGGTTCTGCACCGAGGCGGGTTTTGCAACTGCGCACGGCATGTCCGCCGCTGCGTCGACCGCCCGGCCATCGCGCCCTGTTTCGCAAGGCAAGCCCTTCGGCGACCCGCTGGGCAACCCCAACGCGACTTTCGTTCCGCATGCCAAGGGCTTTTTTGCCGATGTGCAGCCGGGTGCTGTCGGGTCTATCCTGGTTCTTGTCGCGCTTCTGGGTGGCATCGGCTATGGCGGATGGTCGGTGATGCAACAGATTCAGCGCGTGCAGGTTACGCCGGTCGAACAGACCCCTGGCGTGACCGCGACGCTTGATCCGATCGCAGGCGCATCGGAACGTGATTTTGCCGAAGCCGGGGATGACGAAAACCGCGTTTCGCTGCCGACCACGGAATCGCTCGGGCGGCTCTATCGCCCGCAAACGCTTGATACACCGGTTCTTGACCCGCGCGACGGGCCGATTGCCTCGATCAAGCCGGGATCTGTCGGCGCGCTGGTCGGGCAGGGGCTTGGGCCGACGGCCTTGGCCGAGGCTGCGCCGCAGGCGCCTGCCGGGCCTTCCGCAATTGCTGTGCCGAACCTGCTGCCGTTCGACGTTGCAGGCTTGCAACTGCCCGGATCGGTGCAGGTTACCGCCAGCGCCGGGCCCGCGGTCGAGGTTATCGCGGTTCGTCCGTCCTGGGTTCGCGTTTCGGCCGCCGATGGCACGGTCATGTTGGAAAAGATTCTGGATGCGGGCGAACGCTACGTCGTGCCCCAGACCGAATTCCCTGCGGTGCTGCGGGCCGGGAATTCCGGGTCGGTATATTTCGGCGTGAACGGGCAGACATTCGGCCCCGCCGCACCGGGGGCGCAGGTCGTGAAGAACATCGCTCTTTCACCGGAATCCCTGCGCACTGTCTATGCGCTGGCTGACCTGACCGCCGATCCCGACCTTGCCAGCATCGTCAAGGTGGCTGCGGTCGCCCCCCTGCCGCAGGTTCCTGCCATCGACCCGGCTGCAACCGAACCGGCGGTGCCGTCGTTGCCGCAACAGTGATCGGCACGACGTTGCTATCCTGCAGATAGGGCGGATAACAGAAACGATCGTCTTACAGGGCAGTCCATGTCTTTGAATCACGTGCGCCCCTGGCGCAATATCTATCGCCGCAAGTCGCGTCAGATCATGGTGGGCAAGGTCGCCGTCGGGGGGGATGCGCCGATTTCGGTGCAGACCATGACCAATACCCTGACCACCGATGTCGCGGCAACCATTGAACAGGTGCAGCGTTGCGCTGCCGCCGGGGCCGACATCGTGCGCATCTCGACCCCGGATGCGGATTCAACCCGCGCCCTGCGCGAGATCGTCGCGGAAAGCCCTGTGCCGATCGTCGCGGACATCCATTTTCATTACCGCCGTGCGATCGAGGCGGCTGAGGCAGGTGCGGCCTGCCTGCGGATCAATCCCGGCAATATCGGCGATGCGAGCCGGGTTGCCGAGGTCGTGCGCGCCGCGCGCGATCATGGCTGTTCCATCCGCATCGGCGTCAATGCCGGATCGCTGGAAAGGCACCTGCTGGAAAAATATGGCGAACCCTGCCCCGATGCGATGGTTGAATCCGGGCTAGACCATATCAAGCTGTTGCAGGACAACGATTTTCACGACTTCAAGATCAGCGTGAAGGCATCGGATGTGTTCCTTGCCGCTGCCGCCTATCAGGCGCTGGCAGAGGCAACGGATGCACCCATTCACCTTGGCATCACCGAGGCCGGTGGTCTGGTGTCTGGTACAGTGAAATCCGCTGTCGGGCTTGGCAATCTGCTGTGGATGGGGATCGGCGACACGATCCGGGTATCCCTGTCCGCCGATCCGGTGGAAGAGGTGAAGGTCGGCTATGAAATCCTGAAATCACTTGGCCTGCGGCACCGTGGCGTCACGATCATTTCCTGCCCGTCCTGTGCACGGCAGGGTTTTGATGTGATCAAGACCGTTGCCGCGCTGGAGGATCGTCTGGCCCATGTCACCACCAGCATGAGCCTGTCGATCATCGGCTGTGTGGTCAACGGACCGGGAGAGGCGCTGATGACCGACATCGGCTTTACCGGCGGTGGCGCCGGATCGGGGATGGTTTATCTGGCGGGCAAGCAGCATCACAAGCTGGGCAATGACGCGATGATCGATCATATCGTCGAACTGGTCGAAGCCAGGGCGGCAGAGATCGATGCCGAAGGTCAGGACCGGGAGGCCGCCGAATGAACCCCAGACGCGCAATCAGGGTATTTTCGATTCTGGCGCTCGTTCTGGGCATTCTGGCGCTTGCCAAGACAGCGATCGACAGTTCGGAACTGATGGGTGAAAAACTCCCCCTCTTGCTGGCCGACCTGCCTGCCGATGACGTTCCCGGTTCTTTCGAGCAGGGTGACGCCATGTTCAACATTCGCCTTGCCGAAACGTTTCCTCCGGGAACATCCGTCAAGACGCTTGTCGAGAAGCTGACTGCGGACGGCTTTGCCATTACCGCCGGTAAGGCCACGCGCGAGGCAGAGGTTTATCTGTGCCGGGTGAACTGGGTGGTCACCTGGGCCGATCTGAACGGCAGCGTTTCCGATCTTGCAGGGGCATACAGCGGCGCCTGCATGTAGGTTGCCGGGTCAGTCTATTTCCTTCAGATTTTCCGACAGAAAGTCGATGAAAGCCCGCAGCCGGGCGGTGACCGACTGTGCCGAAGGATATACAAAGTAAAGCCCCTTGCGCGGTGTGGTCCACTCAGGCAGCACACGGATCAATCGACCCGCCGCGAATTCCGGCGCAGCAATGATACGGGGCAACGGGGCAATGCCTGCCCCCGCCAGCATCGCATCCCGCACCGCCAGATGCGATCCAAGCCGCAGCGCCGGTTCGACCGGGATTTCCACGGCTTCCGCTTCCGATACCAGCGGCCAGCCGCCCGGCCACGGTGCCGTCAGCCCGATCAGGGGAAAGTCCGGAAGCTGCTCAGGACGTTTCAGCCGGTCCAGTCCCGGCAGGTCCGGCGCTGCCGCCAGAACAGCCTGACCATGGATCAGAAGGCGCGCCACCTGTGCGCTGTCTTCCAGCGGACCAAAACGGATGCAGCCGTCGAAACCTTCTTCCAGCAGATCGGGGCTGCGGTCGAGGAAATGGATTTCCAGCGTCACGTCCGGGTAACGCCTGCGGAATTCTGCGGCGAGCGGCCCCATCATGATCGTGCCAAGCACCGGAGGCACAGCCAGGCGGATATGCCCGCGCGCAGCGCCGTCCGCTTCACCAAAGGCGCGTCGGATATCGTCAGCCTCTCCCAGCAGACGGTCGACACGGGCGGCCAGAACCTCGCCTTCCTGTGTTATGCGCAGATGGCGGGTCGATCGTTCGATCAGCCGGACGCCCAACTGTGCCTCAAGATCGGACAGCCGCTTTGACAGCGTCGATTTCGGCGCGCGCAGATAGGCCGAGGCCGCAGTCAGCGACCCTTCGCGGATCAC
>JBOFCO010000077.1:0-6567 GCA_051646105.1 Paracoccaceae bacterium | reverse complement strand
TACCGATACACCGCACTTTTGTGGGGCGTGCTGCTAGGCTGGCTGGTGTTCAGTGATTTCCCGGATTTCTGGACATTCGTCGGGGCAGGGATCGTGGTCGCATCGGGCCTGTTCACCATCTGGCGCGAAGCGGCCTTGTGCCGCGCAAGCCGCCCTGGTGATGCAACGCTGCGCTGATAGCCGCTCTGTTGACATCACCAGCGACTCCCCCTATACGCCGCGCAACCGTGGCCACAGGTCCGCCTGTCGCCATGGTTTATAATGCTTGATGTGGTCATGATCCGGGCCGAAAACGCCCCGATCCTCTGGAATTCCACCGGGTCGCCCCACACAAAGGGGCCGGCTTCGGTTTTATCGTTTTGCGGTTCGCGCAAGACGACGTCGAGAAGCAGTGTTCCGGGGTTCCGGGGCGAGTATTGACAGCGCAGCATGCGCAACACGAGGTAGCTGAATGCCGACGATCCAGCAGCTCATCCGCAAACCGCGGGAGCCGAACGTTCGAAAGTCCAAGTCGCAGCACTTGGAATCCTGCCCGCAGAAACGTGGCGTTTGCACGCGCGTTTACACCACCACCCCGAAAAAGCCGAACTCGGCTATGCGGAAAGTCGCAAAGGTGCGTCTGACCAACAGCTTCGAGGTGATTTGCTATATCCCCGGTGAAAAGCACAACCTTCAGGAACACTCTGTGGTTCTGATCCGCGGCGGTCGTATCAAAGACTTGCCGGGTGTGCGCTATCACATCCTTCGCGGTGTTCTGGATACCCAGGGCGTCAAAGAACGTCGTCAACGCCGGTCGAAGTACGGCGCGAAGCGTCCGAAGTGAGGAGAGAATAGATGTCCCGTCGTCACGCCGCTGAAAAGCGCGAAATCCTGCCGGACGCCAAGTATGGTGATAAGGTTCTGACCAAATTCATGAACAATCTGAT
Organism: Paracoccaceae bacterium; assembly: GCA_051646105.1. Classification (GTDB taxonomy): domain Bacteria; phylum Pseudomonadota; class Alphaproteobacteria; order Rhodobacterales; family Rhodobacteraceae; genus JBOFCO01. The sequence goes on along the minus strand of JBOFCO010000077.1, from coordinate 5,641 downwards.
GCTCGATGGCAAAAAGTCCGTCGCGGAATCGATTGTTTACGGTGCCCTTGACCGCGTTCAGACACGCCTCAAGCGCGAACCGATCCAGGCCTTCCATGAGGCGCTGGATAACGTAAAGCCTTCCGTCGAAGTGCGTTCGCGCCGCGTCGGTGGTGCCACCTATCAGGTGCCTGTCGAAGTGCGCACCGAACGCCGTGAAGCGCTGGCCATCCGCTGGCTGATCATCGCAGCCCGCAAGCGCAACGAAAACACCATGGAAGAACGTCTGGCAGCCGAACTGGCTGACGCTGTGAACAACCGTGGTACGGCTGTGAAAAAGCGCGAAGACACCCACAAGATGGCAGATGCGAACAAAGCATTCAGCCATTATCGCTGGTAAGGGATCACCATGGCACGCGATTACCCGCTGACCCGCTACCGCAACTTTGGCATCATTGCGCATATTGATGCCGGCAAGACCACCACGTCCGAGCGGATCCTGTATTACACGGGCAAGTCGCACAAGATCGGTGAAGTGCATGATGGCGCAGCCACCATGGACTGGATGGAACAGGAACAGGAACGCGGCATCACGATCACATCGGCTGCCACGACCACCTTCTGGAACCGTCAGGTTGACCCGACCACCGGCGTTGGCGACAAGGCCACGAAGTTCCGCTTCAACATCATCGACACCCCCGGCCACGTGGACTTCACCATTGAAGTTGAACGTTCGCTGGCTGTGCTTGATGGCGCTGTGGTGCTGCTCGACGGCAACGCAGGTGTTGAACCGCAAACCGAAACCGTGTGGCGTCAGGCTGACCGCTACAAGGTTCCGCGGATCGTGTTCGTCAACAAGATGGACAAGACCGGCGCAGACTTCTTCAAATGCGTCCGCATGATCAAGGACCGCACCGGTGCAAACGCTGTGCCAGTGGCCCTGCCGATCGGCGCAGAAGATAAGCTGGAAGGCATCATTGACCTCGTGACCATGGAAGAATGGGTTTATGAGGGCGAAGATCTGGGTGCATCATGGAAGCGCCAGGCCATCCGTGCCGACCTGAAGGCCGAAGCAGATGAGTGGCGCTTGAACCTGGTTGAAAACGCTGTCGGCCAGGACGACGCAGCAATGGAAGCCTATCTGGAAGGCAATGAGCCTGACCCGGACACGCTGCGCGGTCTGATCCGCAAGGCAACGCTGGCGATTGACTTCATTCCGGTGTTCGCGGGTTCGGCTTTCAAGAACAAGGGCGTGCAGCCCCTTCTGAACGCCGTGATCGACTATCTGCCATCGCCGCTGGACGTGCCGCCCTACATGGGTTTTGCGCCGGGCGACGAGACGGAAACGCGCAACATTGCACGTTCGGCAGATGATGATCAGCCCTTCTCGGGTCTGGCCTTCAAGATCATGAACGACCCTTTCGTTGGCTCGCTGACCTTTACCCGCATCTATTCGGGCAAACTGGCCAAGGGCGACGCGATGCTAAACGCGACAAAAGAGCGTAAAGAGCGTGTCGGCCGTATGATGATGATGCACGCGATTGAACGGGAAGAAATTTCCGAAGCTTTCGCTGGCGACATCATTGCGCTTGGCGGTCTGAAGGAAACCACAACGGGTGATACCCTGTGTGATCCGGCCAACCCGGTTGTTCTGGAAACCATGACCTTCCCGGTCCCGGTTATCGAGATTGCCGTGGAACCAAAGACCAAGGCTGACCAGGAAAAGATGGGCATCGCTTTGGCCCGTCTGGCAGCCGAAGACCCATCCTTCCGCGTGGAAACTGACCTCGAAAGCGGTCAGACCATCATGAAGGGCATGGGCGAACTTCACCTCGACATTCTGGTTGACCGGATGCGTCGTGAATTCAAGGTCGAAGCCAACATCGGGGCACCTCAGGTGGCCTACCGTGAAACGATCAGCCGCGAGCATGAGATCGACTACACGCACAAGAAACAGACCGGTGGTACCGGCCAGTTTGCCCGCGTGAAGCTGATCATCAGCCCGACGGAACCGGGCGAAGGCTATTCGTTCGAATCCAAGATCGTTGGCGGTGCGGTTCCAAAGGAATACATCCCCGGCGTTGAAAAAGGCATCAAGTCGGTCATGGACTCTGGTCCATTGGCAGGCTTCCCGGTGATCGATTTCAAGGTGGCGCTGATCGACGGCGCTTTCCACGATGTTGACTCCTCGGTGCTGGCCTTTGAAATCGCGTCGCGGGCAGCAATGCGTGATGGTCTGAAAAAGGCCGGCGCAAAGCTGTTGGAACCGATCATGAAAGTCGAAGTTGTGACACCGGAAGAATATACCGGTGGCGTGATCGGTGACTTGACCTCACGTCGGGGCATGATCAACGGCCAGGACAGCCGCGGCAACGCGAACGTCATCGCCGCAATGGTGCCACTGGCCAACATGTTCGGCTACATCAACCAGCTGCGTTCGATGACATCGGGTCGCGCTGTGTTCTCGATGGAGTTTGACCATTACGACGCAGTTCCGCAGAACATCTCGGACGAAATCCAGAAGAAATTCGCATAAGCGGGGTGGGCGGATCGCCCATCCTACCATCCCGTAGGCTGCGCTACAGCGCACCGCACCAATCAGGAGGCCATCATGGCAAAGGCAAAGTTTGAACGGACGAAACCGCATGTGAACATCGGGACCATCGGTCACGTTGACCACGGCAAGACCACGCTGACGGCGGCGATCACGAAGTATTTCGGCGAATTCCGCGCTTATGACCAGATCGACGGCGCACCCGAAGAGCGTGCACGCGGCATCACGATTTCGACCGCCCACGTCGAATATGAAACCGCCAACCGCCACTACGCCCACGTCGACTGCCCCGGCCACGCCGACTATGTCAAGAACATGATCACCGGTGCTGCCCAGATGGACGGCGCGATCCTTGTTTGCGCGGCCTCCGACGGGCCAATGCCACAGACGCGCGAGCACATCCTGCTCGGCCGTCAGGTCGGCATTCCCTACATGGTCTGCTACATGAACAAGGTTGACCTTGTGGATGACGAAGAGCTGATCGAACTGGTGGAAATGGAACTGCGCGAGCTGTTCAGCAGCTACGAATACCCCGGCGATGACATTCCGATCATCAAGGGCTCGGCCCACCAGGCCATGATCGGCGAGCGCAAGGACATCGGCGAAGACTCCATCCGCGCGCTTCTGGCGGCGGTTGACAGCTACATCCCGACGCCAGCGCGCGCCGTGGACCAGCCGTTCCTGATGCCGATCGAAGACGTGTTCTCGATCTCGGGCCGTGGCACGGTTGTGACGGGGCGTATCGAGCGTGGCGTGATCAACGTTGGCGACGAAGTCGAAATCGTGGGTATCCGCGATACGAAAAAGTCGACCTGCACGGGCGTGGAAATGTTCCGCAAACTGCTGGACCGCGGTGAAGCTGGCGACAACGTGGGCGTCCTTTTGCGCGGCATCGACCGTGAAGGCGTTGAGCGCGGCCAGGTGCTGTGCAAGCCAAAGTCGGTGAACCCGCACACGAAGTTCGAAGCCGAAGCCTATATCCTGACCAAGGAAGAAGGCGGCCGTCACACGCCGTTCTTCGCGAACTACCGCCCACAGTTCTACTTCCGCACAACGGACGTGACGGGCACAGTTCAGCTGCCAGAAGGCACGGAAATGGTGATGCCGGGCGATAACCTGAAGTTCAACGTCGAACTGATCGCACCGATCGCCATGGAAGAAAAACTGCGCTTCGCCATCCGCGAAGGCGGCCGTACGGTCGGCGCAGGCGTGGTGTCGAAAATCATCGCGTAAGAGATACCTTTTCCCCTTTCCAATTCGGGGGGCAAAGGATAACGACACGCGGCGCGCCGGATGTCTGGCGCGCCGCAGACCATCCACAAAGTTGAACCTATGGGCCGGGTGTTCCGCCCCGCCTATGTTCCGAAGGAAGAAGACATGTCAGGTCAAACCATTCGCATTCGCCTGAAGGCCTTTGATTACCGTGTGCTGGACGCCAGCACGCAGGAAATCGTCAATACGGCCAAGCGCACAGGCGCTCAGGTGCGCGGGCCGATCCCGCTGCCCAACAAGATCGAGAAATTCACGGTTCTGCGTGGCCCCCACATCGACAAGAAGTCGCGCGATCAGTGGGAAATCCGTACGCACAAGCGCCTTCTTGATATCGTCGATCCAACCCCGCAAACCGTGGACGCGCTGATGAAGCTCGACCTGGCTGCCGGCGTTGACGTCGAAATCAAAGTATAAGGGGGGCAACGGATATGCGCTCTGGAGTAATTGCGAAGAAAATCGGGATGACCCGGTTGTTTCTGGCAGACGGCAAGCAGGTTCCTGTGACCGTTCTGCAATTGGATAACCTGCAGGTCGTGGCACAACGCACCGCCGACAAGGATGGCTATACGGCTGTTCAGTTGGGCGCGGGGCTGGCCAAGGCCAAGCGGACCACGGCAGCCATGCGCGGCCATTTTGCCAAGGCCCATGTGGAGCCGAAGCGCAAGATCGCCGAATTCCGCGTGACGCCTGATTGCCTGATCGACGTGGGCGCGGAAATCACCGCGGAACACTATCTGGAAGGCCAGTTCGTGGACGTGGCGGGTACATCGGTCGGTAAAGGTTTTGCCGGTGCGATGAAGCGTCACAACTTTGGCGGTTTGCGCGCGTCGCACGGTGTGTCGGTGTCGCACCGTTCGCACGGCTCGACGGGCCAGTGCCAGGACCCCGGCAAGGTGTTCAAGGGCAAGAAGATGGCTGGTCACATGGGCGCAGTGCGCACCACGACGCAGAACCTGCAGGTTGTGCGTACGGATGCTGACCGTGGCCTGATCATGATCAAGGGCGCTGTCCCCGGATCAAAGGGTGGCTGGGTCACGATCAAGGACGCAGTCAAGAAAGCAGCGCCTGCTGGCCTGCCTACCCCTGCGGCGATCCGCAGTGCAACGGCGGCCCCGGCAACAGATGTTGCTGTCGAAGGAGGTGAAGCATGAAAGTCGACGTTCTGAAGCTGGACGGCAAGAAAGCCGGTTCCATCGAGCTGGACGAGGCCCTGTTCGGCCTTGAGCCACGCGCCGACATTCTGCACCGCGTTGTGCGCTGGCAGCGGGCGAAAGCCCAAGCTGGCACGCATTCGGTGCTGACGCGTGCCGAAGTCAGCTATTCCACCAAGAAGATCTACAAGCAAAAGGGCACCGGCGGCGCACGCCACGGTTCCAAGAAAGCCCCGATCTTCCGTCACGGTGGTGTGGTCAAGGGCCCGACGCCGCGCAGCCATGCACATGATCTGCCAAAGCAGTTCCGCGCCTTGGGTTTGCGGCATGCCCTGTCGGCCAAGGCGAAAGCTGGCGAGCTGATCATCATGGATTCGGTCGCAATGGCCGAAGGCAAGACAGCAACGCTGGCACGCGTGGCCAAGGAGCTGGGCTGGAAGCGCGTTCTGGTGATTGATGGTGCAACGGTTGATGCGAACTTCGCACAGGCCGCACGCAACATCGAAACCATCGACGTGCTGCCAACCATGGGCGCAAACGTTTATGACATCCTCAAGCGTGATCAGCTGATCATCACCAAAGCGGGGATCGAAGCACTGGAGGCACGCCTGAAATGAGCGCGAAAGCAGAACATTACGACGTGATCAAGAAGCCGATCATCACCGAAAAAGCCACCATGGCGTCC
>JBOFCO010000161.1:0-29188 GCA_051646105.1 Paracoccaceae bacterium | reverse complement strand
CCCGTTTTGCGGACGCCCTGGGGAACGAAACCGGCATTCTGAAGAAGCTGGTGACGGTGTTCGAGCCGCCCATCGGACAGGATTATTTCCAGCGTGTCGCCCCGCATCTTGCCGCCGGTCAGTCGCTGCTTGCGCTGATGGTAGCACCCCATGCGATGGATGGTTTTTTGACTTTCCTCTCCCGGCATCCGGGGGCCAAACTGATTTACCGCTCCGATGCCCACGACTGGGCGCGCGATCCCGGCCCGGTGTTTGAATACGGCTGGAACCACACCACCCTGCGCGCGCTGAAGGTGGACCCCTCGGTCACCTATCTGCAGGTGCGCTATGCGGGCGACGGCTATCTGGACAGGATCGAAGCGGTGCGCGCTGAATTCGGCGGCGAGGTGCTGCAACATCTGGAGGTGATGCAGGAAGGCGGCCGCACGATGATGGCCGGGCTGTCCATCGTGAAATTCACCACCGAGGCGCGGCTGGATCACATCATTCGCAGACACGAAGAATTCGGCTGCATGATCTTCAATCCCCACCGCTACACGCTGGAAGAAGGCGGGCGGCAAAGCGTCGACGTCCGCCAGCTGGAATTCAAGCGCGAAGCCGATCCCAAGGGGCTGCTCAACCCCGGCAAGATGATTGCCTGGGATGATCCGGATTGGCGCTATGATCGCATCTATTCCTATCCCGGCATGAGGCGACCGGAGTGATGCGGGCGCTGGTCATCTATTGCCACCCCCGAGCCGACAGCTTTACCGCGGCGGTGCGCGATGTGGTGCTTGAGAGGTTGAACATCGCGGGGGCGGAAGTGAGATTGCATGACCTTTATGCGCGCGGGTTCCAGCCGCTGATGGAGGCGGAAGAACATGCCGGCTATCTGAGCTGCCCCGAAAATCGCAAGTGGCTTTCCGGCGAGGTCGACGATGTGCTTTGGGCCGATACGCTGATCTTTGTCTATCCGACATGGTGGTACGGGCTGCCCGCGATGCTGAAAGGGTGGCTGGATCGCGTGTTTCTGCCGGACGTGGCCTTTTTCATGCCGAAAGCACCGGGCGAAGTGATCCGCCCGGGCCTTGGTCACGTCCGCAGGCTTGGCGTATTCACCACCTGCGGGGCAAGCTGGTGGCTTACTACAGCCATCGGTGCACCGGGAAGGCGGACACTGATGCGGGGCGTGGGCTGGCTTTTGCCGCGTGGATCGCGCCGCGTATTTGCTGCGCATTACCTGATGGACAGTTCCACAGCCGAAAGCCGCGCCGCGCATCTGCGCAAGATTGCCGAACGGATGGACCGGCTGACGGGGCCGATGCGCGCCACGCCCGTCGGAAAGGAAGGGCCGGTATGACCTGTCGCAAATGGGCCGATCTGCGCGCCCCGGAGTTTGTCGCGCTTGATCCGGCCCGAACCATCGCCGTGTTGCCGACCTGTGCGATTGAGCAGCACGGGCCGCACCTGCCCGTGGGCACCGACACACTGATCGCAGAAGGGATGCTGGACAGGTTGCGGGCCGACTGCCCAGACGATCTTGAGCTGCTGGTTCTGCCGGTTCAGGCGGTCGGCAAGTCGAACGAGCATCTGTGGGCGCGGGGCACGCTGACGCTCACCGCGGAAACTGCGCTGCGCGCCTGGGTGGAAATCGGGCTGTCCGCGGCGCGCGCGGGGCTGCGCAAGATCGCCATCGTCAACAGCCACGGCGGCAATCTTGATCTGATCTCGATCCTGTCGCGGGAATTGCGCGTGCAGGCCGGGATGCAGGCGGTCAAATGCCAATGGGGCAGTTTCGGCCACCCCGCAGGCATGTATTCCGATCAGGAAAGCCGGTTCGGTATCCATGGCGGCGATGTCGAAACCTCGCTCATGCTGCATTTCCGGCCGGAAACAGTGGATATGACGCAGGCTCGCGATTTCAGGTCGGCGGCAGAAACGGCGCCGATTCCCCCGGTGGGGCCAATCTCTCTGGGTTGGACGGCATCCGATCTGAACCCCGATGGCGTGGTGGGCGAGGCGCATCTGGCGACGGCGGCAAAGGGGGCGGCGACCTGCGCGCATCAGGTGGCGGGCTTCATCGCGCTGCTGCGGCAATTGCGCGATCTGTCGCTTGACGGCTATGGACCGGTCACCGGGCCAGTTTCGGGATCTATCTAGGCGGGAGTGCTGCCAAGGAGTCTTTCCGCACCCAGCCAGCCGGTCAGGATCGCAGGAGCGTTGGTGTTGCCGCCGATCAGTGTGGGAAAGACCGAAGCATCGCAAACCCGCAATCCCGTAACGCCATGTACATTCAGATCGGGATCAACGACGCTTGTCGCGGGATCGCTTCCCATGCGTGCGGTGCACGACGGGTGATAGACCGTGCCGGACCGGCTGCGGAAATCATCAATCAGGGCGGCATCGTCCTGTATCGACAGGCCGGGGCGCAGTTCTTCCGCAATGTAGTCCCGCAAAGGGGCTTGCGCGGCGATGCGGCGCAGGAATTTTACCGCCGCCAGCATCTCGGTCACGTCCTCTTCCGTCGCATAGGCATTGGCGGTGATCGCGGGATGAGCGAAGGGATCGGGGCCTTTCAGCCGGATATGGCCCCGGCTGGTCGGGCGGCAATTCGACAGGCCCAGAGACAGGCCCGGAAACGGGTCCGGCGTCAGCACCGGGCGTTCGCCTTCGCGCGGGATCAGGGTTGAAAACGCCTGCATGTAAAGCTGCATGTTCGGTCGCGACAGATCGGGTCTTGTGCGGAAGAACCCGCCGGCATGATTGATCGAGCTTGCCAGCGGACCACGCCCGCGCAGCAGCCAGTCCGCCCCCGCCAGCGCCTTGCCCCACCAGGGGCGCAGGCGCTGGTTCAGTGTCGGCACCGTCATCTGCCATGTGTAGTTCAGCCCCTGATGGTCCGTCAGATGCGCGCCGACATTCGGATTGTCGACAAGCACCCCGATGCCCATGTCGCGCAGATGCGCCGCAGGACCGATGCCGGACAGCATCAGAAGTTGCGGGCTGTTGACGGCGCCCGCCGCAAGGATCACCTCTCGCCGCGCTTGCGCCTGAAACATGCGCCCACTTTCGCGCAGTTCAACGCCCGTTGCCTGGTGCCCGTCGAACAGCACCCGCGCGACCTGTGCCCCCGTGCGCACCACAAGGTTTGCCCTGCGCATCGCCGGGCGCAGAAAGGCCCGTGCCGCCGAATTGCGCCGCCCGCCGCTGATCGTCATCTGATAGATGCCGACGCCTTCCTGCGAGGGTCCGTTGAAATCGGCAGTTTCCGGCAATCCGGCGGTGCGGGCCGATTCAAGAAAGGCGCGGGTCAGAGGATGGATGTCGCGCCGATTGGCCGAAATGAACAGCGGGCCACCCCTGCCCCGCCAGTCGTCCGCGCCTGCCTCGTTGTCCTCGATCGCACGATAGGCTGCCAATGCGGCCTGCCAGCCCCAGCCTGGCCCGGCGATGGCTTCCCAGTCGTCATAGTCGGTGGGGTGGCCGCGTATCCAGACCATCGCGTTGATCGAGGACGATCCGCCCAGAACCCTGCCCCGTGGCCAATGATCCCGCGCGCCCATCAGGCCGGGATCGGGTTCGGTGCGGTACAGCCAGTTCACCGCAGGGTCGTAGAACAGCTTGCCATAGCCGAGCGGCATCTGAATGAAGAAACGCCGGTCGCTTCCACCTGCTTCGAGCAGCAGAACGCTGTGACGGCCGCTGCGGGTCAGCCTTTCCGCCAGAACGCATCCCGCCGACCCCGCCCCGACGATGATGAAATCAAACAGATCGGACTGCCCCCCGACCAAACCATTGTCGGTGGCGCGCGATGCCGGTTCCGTGTTTTCTTGGCCAGCGCCCATGATCATCTACCCCGCTGGTGCATGATCACGATGATCCTGCGGGCAGAGATCAGATTAGCGACGGACGGTGTCGCAATCGGCGCAGGGCTAACGAAACACCCCGATATCGGCGGCATCGACGACGATGGCAAAATTCCAGAACTTGGCCAATTCGGCCTCTTGTCGGGCCAGCGTCACCGCATCCCCCGCCAGCAACCGCTCTACACGGAAACCGAATCGTTCCAGACCGCAACGCGGCAGGGTCGACAGGATCACCGGATAGATTCCGCGTTCTACCGAGGCGGCGGCCAGTCTTTGCGCCAGATCCATCGGATCGGCCACCGGAGTGGTCACCCGGATGCCCACCGCAGGGGCAGAGGTTTCATCGCGGGACCAAAGCGCGGTGGAGGGTGGCGGGCCATCCTGACCGGGATCGATGACCGGTGCGGGGGCGGCGTTGCTTTCATCGTCCAGATCGATGGGCGCCTGCGGTGTGATCCGGGAAAGGACTGTCAGCCAGTTGATATCGCTCATCGTTCCATCACCTCGCGGATCAGGCGGGCAGCCGCCGCCGTGCCCGTCGCAGGCAGATCCGCCCGCGCGAGCGAGGCCCGCATCCTTTCGGGACCATCCCCGTCAAGACAGGTGTCCAGGTTTCTGCGCAGTGACAGCAGATCGCTGGGGGCAACCATCAGCGCCAGCCCGCGATCCACGGCCGCCCGCGCCCGCCGCGCCTGATCGTCCATCATCGATGCAATCTGCGGCACGAAGATCGTGGGAACACGGTTGTACATCGCTTCGTGAAAGGAATTGTATCCCACCGCAGACACGGCCAGATCGGCGGCCACCATCAACCCTGCGGCGTCGCGTGTCTGCACCAGACGGGTGCGGGCAAAGCCGTGAAGCCCGGCCTGCACGACGGCACCCGGCCAGATCACGATCAGGTGCAGCACATCGCTGCGCCGGTCCAGAGCCACAGCCAGCGATTGCAGTTGTGCGGCGCGGTCGGCCACAACGCCCGCCCCGAGCATTGTCACGACAAGCCGCTGAAAGGACAGGCCGGTTGCTTCGGCAAGTTTCGCACGCAGCGCCGGGCGGTCGCCCTGCCACGGCTGCACCACCGGGCCAACGGCATGGACATGCGGGCCAAAGCTGATCGGGTCATTCAGTTCGTCAAACGCCTCGCCCGGAACGATCACCCGCTCGAAAGCGGTTTCGCGGCGCTGGTTCGGGCGGCCGATCTGTTCCGGCTTCCACAACCCGCGCCGGATCCAGATACCGCGCAAGTTGCGTTCATGCAGCACCCGCCAGACGGAATCAAAGATATAGCCCCCGTCAAACACGAACGTATCGCCGGGGCGGGCAAGGCGGGACAGACGGATATAGTTCAGCAGGTCATTGTCTGACGGTCCGGGATGCGTGGGGGATTTCGCGACCAACGGCATGGCGGCAAAGCCGCGTGCAGCAATCATTGGCAGGCAGGACGGGAACGCGGCAAAGACCGTCCGGTCACGGATGCCCATCTCGGCCGCTATGACCGATGTGCGTTGCGCGTGGCCAAGGCCGACGCCGTTTGTCGGCATGAAGATGGCACGCGGTTCCGATGCGTTCGTGAGCGCTGCGGGCAAAGGTGCAGGCGCCGGCAGGTTCAGCAGTTCCTCCAACCGTTCGAAGCCACACATCGAAAGCCAGTGGCTTTCCCGAACCTGCGCCGTGATATGGCCGAGGGCGGGCAGAACCGTCGTATCCAGATAGGCCGACAGCGCGGCAAGGCTGACAGGGCCGCGCAGCACCGGCGCGCCGCTTTGCGCAAGAATTTCAGTGGCCGTGGCATCGATCACGATACGTCCCGCCCCCAGCATTGCCATGATCAGCGCGGCAAGGGATTCCGGGATGGCTGGTGCGGCATCGGCGGCTGCCCCGTCAGGCGTGTTGCCCGCCGCCTTGCCATTGCCGTTGGTTTCCCCTGACGCAGGGCCAGCCGGCCCATCGGTCCAGAGGATGTCAAACCGCCGGGCAAGCATCAGGGGCGACAGTTCCCCCCATTCGATGAGGTCTGCACCCGTCCGGCGCGCCTCGTTCAGGCGGTCGCGCAGACGGCTGTCACCAAGCAGGGCCACCCTGACGCGGCGCTGATGATGCAGCATTTCAATCTGCCGCAGGAAATCCGGGGTGACTTCGGTATTTTCTGCAACAACAATCCCCAAACGCGGCAGCGCTGCGGGCGGCACTGGCGGAACGGACAAGACCATCGGCGGTGCCAGGGTATCCGTAACCAGCGGCCGCAGCAGCAACGCCGACAGGTCGACCAGATCCGGTTCCCGGTGAAAGGCATGGGCGATGCGCGAGGTAACGCTGACCTGATCCTGTCGGTTTGCAAACCGGCCTATGGCGATTATCCGGGTATCGGGGCGCAGAGGCGCGTCCAGCAGCGGTTCCAGCGCCGCAAGTGACAGACGCTCGGCCCCCAGAAGGATCATCGCGTCGGCGGAAATATCCTGCGGATCAAGGGCATATCGTGTTGCCTCATAGACCAGTCCCCGGCGCGCGTCCGGCGCGACGCGCCTGCCGTCGATCACGGCATGATACCCCCGCGCCGCAAGCTGTGCCACAAGGATCAGACGCGCCTCAAGCGCCCGGCGACCTTCGCCCACCGCTTCGATCAGGATCATGCCAAGGCCCCCGTCCCTTCCCGCACCAGCCGGGAAAAGCTTTGACGAAAGGCATCTTCTGAAAATCGCTGCAAGGCAAGCTGTCCGCGCCCGACCTGATCACGATAGCGTCGCGGATCGGCAATCAACCGCTGAATGATCGCATCAACCCTGTCGGGTGTTGCGGCGATGACGCCGTCGCCAAAGGTGCGGGCTGTGGCCGGATCGGTCAACACGACCTTGCCTGCGGCCAGCCCTTCGGCGATCGCGCGCCCGAAACTTTCCCGCCATGTCGGGGCGGTGTAGTGAATCAGGAAATCCACCTGTTCCAGAAAGGCGTCGACGGCAAGCCCGCCGAAAGGAACAGCCTGCCAGTGCGGTCGATCCACGGCAGCGGCCAGAACGGCATCGCCAGCACCAAGGATGATGTTCGCATCTGCCGTATCGGGAAAAAGCCGGTCAAGCACATCCAGGGGCGGAAACTTTTCCGGACCGGGGCGAGAGTGCCGCCCGCGCCGGTCGCGCGGATTTGCGGTCGCGGGGCGAAGCGTGAAATTGCAGATGTTCTGCCAGTCATGCGGCGCGATCTGCCACCCTTCGGGCAGGCCGTGACGCCCGGCCCAGGTTTCCACTGACTGCCTGTTGACGCTGGATATGGGGGCAATGGTCAGCCGGTGCGCCACGGTGCTGGCGGCGATCCGGTCCAGTGCGCCCGCCACATCAAAGGCCTCCGGTCCCCAATCCGCATCGCCTTCATATGATCCGCCTGGGCGCGGCGTTGGTCGCAGAAAGTTTTCATGTGCCACAGCGACAAGATGGCGGCAGAACAATCGACGCTCCACCCTTGGCGGGCGGCGGTAAAGCGACAGGTTCTGCACCACGATCACATCCGCAGAGATCGGGGCGGCGCTGTGATCAAACGGCAGGCGCAGGGTTCGTAGCGCATCGGCAAGAACGGGTGCGATGTGTTCCCCGCGGAACATGCCTGACTGGATTTTGTGTACGCTGATCTGCGCCAGCCCCGCGACGCTGGCCAGTTCCTGCGCTACCGCCGAAGAGGTGCCGCCGGTAAAGCGCGGCTCGACCAGATAGGCAACGCGCTGGCGTTCAAGGGCGACGGGCATGGCCAGTGGCCCCGGCAAGGATCAGTAACTGTCGGAAGATTGCGGCGTGGCAAAAATGCCGCCACGCCCCGAGAAGCAATTCAGGTCACCGCGCCGGGTAGAGTTATAGAACTTGCGCAACTCGACTGCGATCGGATCGTTGCCCCGGCGAAGCCGCGGCGTGACCCGCAGATGTTCCCACAGCGCGGTGCAATCCTGACCCTGGATCAGCCCCTCGATGGACTGAAGATCACCGACCGACAGCTCTGACCGCGCACTTCCGGTGGTGCCGGTCATGATCAGCATGGTCAGTATGGCGAGAAGTCGCTGGTTCGGCATGATGGTATTCCAATAGGTCGTCTGCGGGTGTTTCAGTTCGTGCCCAGATGTTCACCGTTCCGAAGCTGGCGCAGAATCTTCTGGCGCAAAGCCGTTTCCGGGTCGACTGCAGGCTGTGCCCGGCGGGGCGTTGCCGCTTTCTTGGACGCGGCGGCCTTGGCAGTCGCCCGCGCTGGCGTCGGCGCAGGCGCATTGGCGGATGTTCCCTTGAACCACAGTTCCAGCGTGCCGGGACCGGGCGGATTGTCTGCCCCGGTAAAATCACGCAGCGTCGCGTTGGACAAGGTCGCCAGAACCTCGGCGGCATCGGCGTCCTGCGCATGATAGTAGCGCACCTGTGTCGTCGAGATCTTGAAGTCAACCGCCTTTGGATCGCTTAGGGTAAACCCTTCGGTCACAAGCAGATCCTTGGTCTGGTCAAGGCTTTCCATGGGCAGTGCCGATGGCGCCATCATGCGGACCACGACGCCGTCAAGATTCAGGCCATCGGTCGCGCGGGGACCAGCGGCAATCGCAGGCTCCACAGCAACTTCGCCCGTGGCTTCAGGCCGGGAGGTCGGGACAGGCGATGCATCGGGCGCAAGGGCCGAGCCCGCCGGATCGTCGATCACGCCGATGACCTCGACCACTTCGGGGGCCGTTTCCGGCAGGTCCGCTTCGTTCGGTTGTGTGGCAGCGGCAAGTTCGTCGCCGGTCGGGGCGACAGCGGTCGGTGTGGCCGGGCCTGTCACCAGTGGCGAGGCTTCGGATATCGCAACAGCGACGGCAATTTCAGGCGCCGGGTGGGCGGCGGGTTCCGGCGCTGCCATCGACGGCAGCATGGCCAGGTCCGCGTCACCCTGCGCTGGCGGAACAATCTGTGCCGTGTCGGGCAGGATTTCCGGGCTTGCAGTCACGGCCGCGCTTGCGTGGATCTGGGGGGGCGCAAACCCCGCCTGATCAGAGGCGCCGACACCCGGCAATGCCGAAATTGTGGGACGTTCGACCGGGGCGCCAGGGCCCGCAATCACCAGACCTCCCTGCTCGGATGCGAAACCTGCAAGGCCTTCGGCACCGGCGACGACCACGGGGGCGGAAATGTCGACAACTTCCTGCATCGTCGCAAATTCCGCACCGGCGGGAATGCGGGTCAGCGCCGTGTCATGCTGTCCTTCGACCGAGACGGGCACATCCGGTGCCGACGGGTTGTTCGCTGTCGTTTCAGCCACAAACAGATCGGTCGCAGTGTTCGCCTCGGGCACTGGTGCCGCCATTTCGGCTACGGCGGTGGCCGCATCCGGGGCCGGTCCGGCGACCGAGCCGTTTGTCATGTCCTGCGCTGGTGCCTGTTCCGTCGCGGCCGTCTGCACGGCCGGGGTCTTGCCAAGCTGCGCCTCGCCACCTTCCGCAGCGGGTGGGGCGGTCGTCTGTTCTGTCACCGGATCGACCGCATCCGGCATGAAAGCATAACCTGCCCCGACCACGGCGGCGACAACGATGAACCCCATCACCAGCAGGGCACGATGCTGGCCCTGCGCGGGTGCGTTTTGCGCCATGCCCTGCGCGGCCATGACCGTTTCCGGCAGCAGATGTTCCAGGGTTTCGGAAACCGGAATCGCACCGAGATTCTTCTGGCCATCACGCGGCGACCATTCCCCGATGACGAAAGCATCGTCAGCCGAAACATTTTCAGCGCGGGCTTCTGTTTGCGGCGCGGCGGCAAAGCCGCGGGCCAGATCTGGCACCCAGTCGTCCGATGTATCTGGGGCAAAGCCGGTTTCGGCGGGCACTATTTCCGGTGTGGTGTCACGCAAAGCGGATTCCCCGGCCACCAGAATAACAGGCGGTTTGCGGGCAGGTGTCTTGCTGACCGACGCTTCGACATGAAGTTCGGGCAACGCGCCGGAGTTCGACATGCCATCCACATCGGCGGTGGAATTTTCAACCATGTCCCCAGGCGCAGAGACGCGTCCGGCCTTGGGGTCGAAGCCCTCGGCACGGGCCGATTCGCGCAGCGCGGCCAAGGCTTTCTGCAGGGCAGCCTCTCGCTCTGGCGAGACCTGACGCGGCGTTCTGACAGCAGTCTCTGCCCCGAATTCCAGCTTTCGGAACGCGGCAGGTGCCGGTCGCGATGCCTTGCGTTCCGGTGGCGGCATCTCCCACGGTTTGCGCCGGGCTTCCACCGATGATGCGGCAAGCGCGCGTTCTGCAAGAATTTTTTCGCGTTGCTCACGAGCACGCGCAAGCTTCTCGTGCCATTCGGGCGAGTCAAGCAGGTCTTCTATTCTGGAACCGTCCCCACCACCGTTCGGCAGGGAGCCTGCATCACCTTTCACAAGGCACACTCCTGATCTTGCCCCACCGTCGCATCAGGGTGCGACGGCAAACATGTCCCGAACTTCAAACGCGAAAGCGCAGTTGGCAGCTGCGACATGCCCCGCGTCGCAATCTAGTGCGCAGGCCGGGCGATGCAATCGGCAAATCGATTCATTCACATGGTTCTGAAGCATTCACTGTACTGAAAAGAGCAACATTCAACCATTGATTGTTTCCGTTGCCCGCCCTGCCCGCCTGTCTGTGAAACTACCGTCAAAATTCAGGCTGATCTGCACATTTTCTTGCCTGTGACCAAACTCGGGCAGCAAAATCCATCACATAGAGGGGTGGAGCTGTCGATATGGAAATCAGGACGGAAAGATTCGAACTGCCTGCGGGCTTTTCCGGCTATGATCTCTGGTCGCGGACCCTGGCACCGGTATCGGACGAGGTCGCGGCGCAGATGTTGCAGCCCGTGACGATCCGGCTGACGAACGGGTTGACCGACGGCGGGCGCAGTTCGCTTGCCGCGGCCATCAGGGACGGCGTGATCCTGATCGAAGGGCCCGACAGACGGATCCTTGGCGACTACTTCGGCATTCCGTCCGATGACAAGAATGCGCCCGAGCCGAATTACGAAAATGCCCTGCGTATCGTCTCAAAGGACAGCCGCCATTTCGTGTCTTGGAAACCGGCTGACCAGCGCAGGATACTGGAAAGCTTCGGCGATCTCTTTGATGTCGTGGAATATGGCCCGCTGGTCTTTGCCCCGTCGGGACCGGTTCCCACGCCTGTCGCGCCGCCACTTGTGAACCCTCCCCAAAATGGAGAGCCGCTGGTAGCTGTGATCGATGACGGAATCGGCTTTCTGAATATCCGCTTCCGGCGCGATGAGACCCATACGCGCTTTCATGCCATCTGGCTGCAATCCCCCGTCGTGCTGGCCGCCGCGCCCTATGGTGTGCCGCATCCCCTTGGCGGCATCGTGCTGTACCGGCATCACATCGACGCAATTCTTGCGGCCGGTCCGACCCTGATCGAAACCGATATCTATCATGCCTTGAACGCGGTCCTTGTTCCGGCGGATGGTCATCCCTCGTTGGAAATGGGCTTTACCCACGGCACTCATGTTGCCGACCTTTGTGGGGGCGATGATCCGGCAAACCCGACAGAAGCTGCTGACTGGCCCCTGATCGGTGTCCAGCTTGCCTCGGTCGATGTCGACCAGACCGCAGGGTGGAAGCTGACCCCATCGATCCGTGCAGCTGTGCGCTGGGTGCTGGAAGAGGCCCTGCCCTTCCCGCAAAAATCGCCGCTGCTTGTCAACCTCAGCTTCGGAAATTTTGCCGGTCCGAAAGATGGCACCGGCATGATCGAGGCCGATCTGGCCGCTGTGACCGCCGACTGGCAGACAGTTAACGGGCGTCGTGCGCAGATCGCCTATCCCTATGGCAATTTCCGCCGGACGCGTCAGCTTGCAAATTACGTTCTGGGCGGCAAACTGGAAACGCTGTTCTGGCATCTGCCGCCCGACAACCGGGAATCCTGCTTTGCCGAAATCCATGCCAATCCGCATGGCGGTGTCCCGGCGGACCCGACTAAACTGGTGAACCTGAAGCTGGAAATCCGGCCACCGGGCGCAAATACCGTTCTGAACGTGCCGATCCCGCCGGTCGGGTCCGGACATTACTTTCTGGAAGCCGTGACCGGAAAAAAGCTGGGTTTTCTGGCCCATATGCCTGCCGTGGTCACCGCGCCCGGAAGGCAGCAGCCCCCGTATCTGCTGTTCGGATTCGCACCGACCTGCGAATTTCTGACGGTCGCGATGCCCGCCATGCCCGGAGTGTTTTTCCCGCCGCCGGCAGGGGCGTGGGAACTGCGCATGAAAGGCAATCCGAAACCGAACCAACTGCCGTTGCGGATCGAGGTGCAGCGCAGCGACACACCCATCGGTTACCCGCTGAAGGGACGGCAATCCTGGCTGGATCATCCCGATTCCCATTGCTGGGAAATGCCGGAAGCAGCCTATAGCCTGCCCGATCCCGCCTGTCCCATCAGCCGGGAGGGCACGCATTCCGCCTTTACTACTGCTACGCCGGATGTGGCGCTGAATGTTGTCGCCATGCGCGGCGATCCCTGTGAACTGCCCGTAAACCACCGGGCGGCGCGCTATTCATCGCTGGGGTCGACCCTGCTGCGGACCAGCCCCGATGTTGCCGCCTATGGCGAGCGGTCGGCGGGCCGTCCCGGCCTGCTGGCATCGGGCACGTTTTCGGGGGGCACGCGGACCTCGAACGGGACCAGTGCGGCCTGCGCGCTTGTCACCCGCATGGCAGCGAAAACACTGAACGGCACATCCCCCCTGCCGATGACAACTGCAGCGGACAAGCAGGCCCATATCACGGATCTAATGACCGCCATGGGGGCAGCGACGGCAGCGGCAGAACATCTGCCGCTCGGCGCGGCCCGTCTGTACCACATGGAATATCGGGTCAGCCCTCTGGAATGAGTATGGGCGTCAATGCCCGCGTGAAAAGCCCGTCAGTTTGTCAAAATCCGATACGGGCGACTTGAGCAAAGACGAAACAGACGCAAGCATGACGACAGGGACATCGCACTGACCTTATCCCCGGGTCGCGAGTTCCTGGTCGGACTGGCCCCCGCAGCACTTGATCCCCTCCCCTCTCTCGTGCTGCGGGGGAACCTGAACAAATCAGGATAAAAAAGAATACGAATGGAGAATATCATGAAGCCTCTCAACACATCGCCCAATCAGATCAACCGTCATGGATCGAACAGTTGGCTCTGGTCGAACAGCGAAGTGCGTGAATTGCACGGCGCCGTCCCACTGCAGTCGGATGGATATGTGCGGCCCCATGCCTACGCAGCCCCCGTGGACCGTCACGACGTCGGTCAGGCGTTGCTGGATGCCCATTATGCCGACTGGGACTTTGGCGAGGACGAGCGCGCACTGATCCCGGTACCGCGCACGCGTCGCGCCCTGAAGGAGCGTATCGCGCAGCTTCGCGCCGAACTTCTGCTTCTGGAATCCCGCGCACCGCTGCTGTTCGGGGCGGAGCAACCCGTTTCGGATTTTGTTGTATGATTGCCCGGCTGGATGCGTGGCCCTACCTGCGCCACGCCCGCCCCGCGTTTGTGACCGGCAGGTCGGCCTTCAGATCAGCTTCCTGACCGCCTGGATCAAGCCCGTCCGCCGCAGAGTACGCACCGGATATTCGGGATCGTTCAGCATCCGGTCCAGTGAAAAGCCCTGTTCCAGCGTCGCCAGCTTTGCGCGCATCGCATCGGCCTTCTGCAAATCGCCCTTGTCTGCGTAAAGCGCGATCAGATAGCGGCAGGATGCCCGCAGCGACGACACACTCCGCAACGAGGATTCCGCCGCCTCGATCGCTTCATCCTTGCGTCCCGTGGCCACACAGATGGTGGTATGATGCGCATCCCACCAGTGACGGAACGAAGACTGCGCCGCATAGGCGCGCGCGCGAGAAGAAAGCTGATAGCTGTCCTCATCCTCGCCCGCCAGCATCTTGGCCACCGCCATTGCCTGAAGGGCTAAAGGGTTCCTTGGATTGTCGGAAGTCGCCAGCGTTGCATAGTGCAATGCTGTCGGAGCATCGCCAAACATCATCGCATTTGTCTGCGACGCCAAAGCATTGACCGTCGCGTTGGACGGGCTGCGTTCGCTGGCATAGCGGGTCATCGCTTCTGCCATATCGCGCAGTTCCTGCTGGCTTGTCTGCGGAACCTCTATCGACTTGATCATTTGCAACAGGCCACGCCATGCCAGAAAGACACTGCTTTCGTGCAGGTCGTAGGCTTGTACAAGCAGGTTGTCGGCCTCGGCAAAATGCGTTTTGTCGAAGCTGAACATCTTGAACAGCGCCAGTTGGCTTAGCGCGGTAGATTGCGTGACCGCACGCCGGGCACCAAGAACATGCGGGATGCCGCCCGCCGATTTTTCGGCCGCTTCGAAGACCGCACGGTCGACCGCTTCGCCTGACACAAGGCTGGAGGCAGAACCGACA
Source organism: Paracoccaceae bacterium (assembly GCA_051646105.1). Classification (GTDB taxonomy): domain Bacteria; phylum Pseudomonadota; class Alphaproteobacteria; order Rhodobacterales; family Rhodobacteraceae; genus JBOFCO01. The sequence continues at coordinate 14,951 of JBOFCO010000161.1, read as the reverse complement.
AAACGGAAGTCACGGGCGAACAGCACACGACCGGACAGGAAATGGGTGACTTTTATCAGGGCCAGACAGATGCCGTCATCCTCGATGACGCTGCAGAGCACATCGATATCCGGCGCACCAGAAGTCAGCACCTGATCGCGCGAGAGTGACATGGTGGCCGCAGGAACCTGTTCGGCGATACCGCGTGCGATCCGGGACGAAATGATTTCTGCCACGACATGCGTGGAGGATCCCGGCGTTCCCGTTGCCCCCCAACCCACCAGGATCAGGGCATCGCGTTGTGTAAACCCGTCGGCTTCATTTGCACCAGTCTGGGCGGCCACCTGTGCACCTATTGGTGTGGCCGTGCCCCGGTTAGCGGTCTGCGCCGCCAGCCAGGATCGGAATTTCGGATCGCGCACCGTGACGCCGTCAAGAAATTCCGCGCCGGTTACGTCGCTTTCAATTGTCCTGACACTGCCCGGACGCAGCCCGATCCATTCGCGGTCGCTCAGCAAAATGTCATCATGCTTGCCAAGCGCCTTGCGCAAATCAACCAGCGCCTGCCGCAGGCTGCCAGATGCCTGTTCAGGCCCCCGGTCGCTCCACAACCTGTCCATGATCCAGGCACGCGGGCGGCGATAGTCCGGCGAAAGAGCCAGCAGCGCCAGCAACGCCCTTGCCTTCTGTGGTTTCGGGGTCAGATTTGATCCATCCTGCGCGCGAACGGCAAAGGGTCCGCGCACCACAATCTCGATGATCGGGTCACGTAGAACTTCGCCTGCCGTATTCACAGCTTGCGCCATTGATTGCCCCGTTCCACCACACAACCATTAGGTAGCATCGCTCGTCGTCACGCTAGAGTAACTTTTAGACAGGTGTCAAAAAAGCGCCAAAGCGGGTCGGTTACGCCGATTTGGGTTGGCGGCTTGTGCAAGCAAGGTATCGTTCTGACAGGCGTATCACATGATCGGAGGGCGGAATGGGCACGCAGGGGACTCAGGGCACACAAGGGACCCAGGGCACGCAAGGCACCCAGGGAACGCAAGGAACCCAAGGCACACAGGGGACCCAGGCCCATGCGGGCGGGTCCGGCGGCGCGTTTCTTGGACAGGCTTTGGCATCCAGCCGGGACGGTATCGCCAGACCATGGAGCGCCACAGGACACAGCTTCGCCCCCGTGAATGCAGCAGGCAATTATGCCGCCTTTGTTCGCATGGGCGCAAATCCACGCAGCGCGGTGCTCGATATCGAACTGGACCAGCTTTTCAATCTGAACCTGAACATGGGCGCGACGCCTGTCGAGGCAAGCGTGATGACGTCCGGCCCCATCGCCGCGCAGTCGTTGCTCACCCTGAAAGCACCGGATTTGTCGAGCACGGTCAACGTCAAGACATTCCTCGACGATCAACTGCCGATGATGCGCAGCTATGTGGCGTTGCGGCTTGACCGGCTTCCCGAGATTTCCCATCAGGAAACCGACATTTTGTCCTTCTTCGGTTCGCTCTACTATCTCGATTCAGAGGGACGTCGCCGTTCGCTTGAACTTTTGCATGCTGTCTTGCGGCTGATCGGTCGTATTCATCTGCGGCTCAAGATGCATTTCAATGTCACGCGCCCCATTATTGCTGCCCCTGACCTGCAACCCGTTGTGCACACGCCTGCACATCCCTCGTGGCCCAGTGGTCATGCGACAGAGGCTTTCGCGATTGCGACCGTGTTGTACGGGCTTGTCACCAAGGGCACCGGCGATCCGGCTGCTGCGGTGACAGCGACCGAGCCAATCATGCGTCTGGCCGCGCGCATGGCGGTGAACCGCACCGTCGCGGGCGTTCACTATCCAACAGATTCCATGTGTGGCGCCATCCTCGGCATTACCGTCGGCGAAATGATCGTGAATTGCCTGTCGGGTAAGGCGACAACACCGGCGCGCAGTTACAGCCATGCGAATAATCTAACGGATTTCACGTTGTCTACGCTGGCGCCCAAACTAGGGCCTGCTGCCAATATCAATCTCCCCGGCGCGATGCAGGATCCCTTGCAAAGCCTGTGGAATACCGCCGTCAACGAATGGTGACGGCCGAGCGCGAGCGCCCTACCCCACGCGGTAGTTCGGGCTTTCGCGGGTAATCTGCACGTCGTGGACGTGGCTTTCCTTCAGCCCGGCGCCGGTGATGCGTACGAACTGGCAGTTCCTGCGCATCTCGGCCACGGTGCGGTTGCCGGTGTAGCCCATCGCGGCGCGCAGACCGCCGACAAGCTGATGGATCACGGCGGCAGCGGTGCCCTTGTAGGGCACCTGGCCCTCGATCCCTTCGGGCACCAGTTTGTCGGATGCCGCGTCCTTCTGGAAATAGCGGTCGGCCGATCCCCGCGCCATGGCGCCAAGGCTGCCCATGCCGCGATAGGATTTGAAGCTGCGGCCCTGCCACAGGATCACCTCGCCGGGGCTTTCGTCCGTGCCCGCGATGGCACTGCCCACCATCGCGCAGGATGCCCCCGCCGCGATGGCCTTGGCGAAATCACCCGAAAACTTGATGCCACCGTCGGCAATTACCGGCACGTCGTCTGCCGCTGTCGCCGCATCCATGATCGCGGTCAGTTGCGGCACGCCCACGCCTGCCACGATCCGCGTGGTGCAGATCGATCCGGGGCCAATACCGACCTTCACGGCATCCGCCCCCGCGCCGATCAGCGCGCGCGTGGCTTCGGCCGTGGCCACGTTGCCCGCCACCACCTGCACCGCATTCGACAGCTTCTTGATCCGCTCAACCGCTTTTGCCACGCCTTCGCTATGGCCGTGCGCCGTATCGATCACCACCATATCGACACCCGCATCGATCAGCGCCTGTGACCGTTCGAAACCGGCATCCCCCACGGTGCTGGCCGCCGCCACCCGCAAGCGGCCCAGTTCATCCTTGCAGGCATGGGGGTTCAGCACCGATTTCTCGGTATCCTTCAGCGTCAGCAACCCGGTCAGCTTGCCCTTGCCATCGGTCACCAGCAGCTTTTCGATCCGCCGGGCCTTCATTAGCGAAATCGCTGCTTCACGGTCGGCGGGTTCCTGTAGCACCGCCAGATTGTCCGCAGTCATCATCACGCGCACCGGCGTCCTGTCGTCACTGGCGAAACGCATGTCGCGGTTGGTGACGATGCCGACGACGCGGCCTTTTTCATCGACGACAGGAAAGCCGGTGACATTGTAGCGATCTTGCAGTGCCTTGGCGTCGGCCAGCGTCTGATCCGGGGTCAGCGTGATCGGCGCATAGACGATGCCGGATTCAAAACGTTTCACACGACGCACTTCGTTCGCCTGCGCCTCAAGGTCAAGATTGCGGTGGATCACGCCGATGCCGCCCGCCTGCGCCATGGCAATCGCCATGCGCCCTTCCGTCACGGTGTCCATGGCAGAGGAAAGCAACGGGATGTTCATGCGGATCGACCGTGTGACAAAGGTTGCCGTATCGGCATCCGAAGGCAGCACCGAGGATGCGGCGGGAACCAGAAGCACATCGTCAAAGGTAAGCGCCTCACGAATCTGCATGGGATGCTCCTTGGCAGGGACCGTTTGGCGGTTCCCTATTTCACGGGTGGCCGGGGAAGGAAAGCGCGAAAGTCAGACTTTCGCTGCATTGGTGCGCGGACCCAGATCCCCTTTCGCCCACAGCTTGAAAATGCGGATCGCAATCAGCGGGACAATTCCGCTGGCCGCCGTCAGCGCCACGATGCCCGGCCATATCCAGGGACCGTCAAGTCGCAGGAACAGGCTGGCAGAAGCCGCGAGGGGAAAGGTAAACGCTCCCCAGAGCGGTGAAAATCCTGCCGCGGTCATCCAGAAGCTGCGCAATGCAAAGACAGCAAGCAACAACAGACACAGTCCGCCAAAAATGATCGGCAAGAAGGCGGGAAGCTGCCCGGATGCGGCCAGCCGCTGGGCCACCAGCCCCAGCAGCGCGGCGGGGGCAAGGTGAATGGCCAGCATCGGTCGCAACGGTGCGGGAACATCTGCGCTCAGCAACTGCCGCAGCGATGCGCCCCAGATCAGAATGGCCACCGCGAGCGTCGGCCAGAAGATCGCCAGCGCCAGCCGGTCATGGCCAAGCGTCGCCGCCGCCAGCCCGCCGATGATGAAACCGACGAAATGCAGATGCCAGGCCGGATTGACACGCCGCCGCTCGACCGGGCCATGCAGGAACATCGCGATCAGCCCGACGGCAAATATTCCCTGCAACGCCAGCCCTGCCGCCAGCAGCACCGTGGCGATCCCCGGGCGGAACGGGCCAAGCGCAACGGCAAGCAGCAGCAGCGACAGGATCATCGCCGACAGCCCCGTGCGGCCCGGCAGGATCGCCGCATCTTCGCCCACCACACCCGGTCGGCGCACCACCTTGGCCGCATAGGCGGCAAGGCAGAACACATACAGCAGCATGACCGCCCCGAGGATCAACTGGGCCAGGATGTCCGTGATGGACAGCGCGATTCCCGCCGATCTCCACGCCAGCCCGAGGCCAAGCAGACCCATGACCGATGGGAAGATCGCGGGCGGCGTCTGGTGGAACAGTTTAGGTCGCGGAACAAAGGGGGCGGGTCTGGGGCGCTGCATCTGTTCATGGTCCTTTTGCTGCCACTGCGGATAGCATCTCTGCGCGACGGCGGCGAGGCGGCAGAATGACCCTGCTCATCAACAGGCGGCTGAACGAAAACCTTTTCCGTAATCGATTGCTTTTGACGATGCGCACGACAGCGTCTAGGGTGTGACGGTACCGAAAGCGCTTTGAATCAGACATCCGAAATGAAGCTGAAACAACTGTCCGAAGCGCTGGGTCTTTCGCAGACGACGGTCAGTCGTGCCTTGAACGGATATCCGGAGGTAAGCGCCGCCACCCGCGACCGCGTGATTGAAGCTGCGCGCCGGCACTGTTACCGCCCCGATACACGTGCCAAAGGGCTGGCGACAGGCAGGGCCATGGCAATCGGCCATGTCTTTCCGATGGCGACAAAGCAGGAAATCGTCAATCCGGTGTTTTCCGACTTCATCGCAGGCGCTGGCGAAGCCTATTCCAGTGCGGGATATGACATGGTGCTGTCGGTGGTCACGGATGAGGGCGAGGAACTCGCCTATCGGGAACTCAAGGCCAAGGGCAATGTCGACGGCATCATTATTCATGCCCCGCGCATGAACGATCCCCGCGTGTCTTTGCTGCACGATCTGAACCTGCCCTTTGTGGTTCACGGTCGGGCGACAGGCACCGAGACGCCCTACAACTGGGTGGATGTGAACAATCGCCGCGCCTTTCAGCAGGCAACCGATCATCTGCTCGATCTTGGTCACCGCCGCATTGCGCTGCTCAACGGGGCAGAATTCATGGATTTCGCAATCCGTCGTCGCGCCGGGTATGAGGCAGCGCTGGCTGCGCGGGGCCTGTTGATCGATCCCGATTTGATGCGCGCGGGCCAGATGACCGAAGGCTATGGCTATGGCGCAGCGCTTCAGATGCTTTCCGCCGGGAATAGGGCGCCGACGGCCTTTCTGACCTCTTCACTGACGATTGCCATTGGCGTGCGGCGCGCGCTTTGGGATCTGGGCCTGACGCCGGGGCGCGATGTGTCGCTGGTCACTTATGATGATGAGTTGTCTTATCTTCGCAACGGTGAGGAGAAACCGATCTTTACCGCAACGCGATCTTCTGTTCGCATGGCGGGAAGGCGCGCGGCGGAGCTGTTGTTGCAGATCATCGACAGCGGTGATCCCACCCCCCGTAACGAATTGCTGGAAGCCGAGTTTGTCACCGGCCCTTCCAGCGGCCCGGCACCGCGTTGACCGCACGATTTTGCAAGCTCAATCATAAACGACCCGAAAGAAGGACGCATGACCCGTACCGCATTCCATACCGCGCTTCTGGCCGATATCGGCGGGACCAACACGCGCGTCTGCCTGGCCGAGGCGGGCAAGCTTCGTCCTGACACGATACGTCGCTATCAGAACCGCGATTTTGACAGTCTGGAACCGATCCTGCGGGACTATTGCGGGCAGGCAAGTGGTCCTTTCTGCGATGCTGCCTGTGTGGATCTGGCAGGCCCCGTAAGTGGCGGTACGGGCGAGATGACCAATCTGAAATGGGTCATCACCGCAGATATGATCGGCAGCGTGACCGGGGCCACCCATGTGGCGGTTTTGAATGATCTTCAGGCCATGGGTCATGCCATGGGTCATGTGGCGGAGGCGGATCTTGTACAGGTGATCGATGGCCCGGTCCGTGCGGGTGCGGCGCAGCTTGTCGTCAACGTCGGCACGGGATTCAACGCGGTTCTGGTTGCGGAAACGCCCGGCGGTCGTTTTGTTCCGGCGGCAGAGGCGGGGCACGTCAGCCTGCCTGTCGGCAATGCCGAGGAATGGGAGCTGGCGCAGCATCTGGTGGCGACACACGGGCACGCTTCGGTCGAGGAGGTGCTTTCCGGTCGGGGTCTGGGCAATCTTTACGGCTGGCTTGCCGGGCGAGAGGGCAAAGGCCGCCCCATGCTGGACGGTCAGGGCGTAACCGCAGCACTGGCAAAGGGCGACGATCCGGTGGCACGACAGACGGTCGGGCTGTTCCTGCGGATGCTGGGGCGCGCGACGGGCGACCTGGCGCTGACCCATCTGCCTTTCGGTGGCATCTGGTTCGTTGGTGGCGTTGCAGGCCATCTGGCGCAGGCGATGATCGCACCGGGCTTGCGTGACGAATTCCGGCACGGTTTCCGCGACAAGGGCCGGTTCAGCGACTACATGGGCAACTTCCGGGCTGCGGTGGTGACCGACCCCTATGCGGCCCTGCGCGGGAACCTGGCCTATCTTGCCGCGAGCTGAGCGGGAGCTGCGGCAACAGGCTTGCGGCTGGCGAACGGTCCTCAGACGGGGAGCATTTCTCGCGGCGCGTCCAGCATAACGGCCTGGCCCCCGGCCTCCCTTATGGTCAGACCGGTGCCGGTCACTTCGATCGAAACGATCCTTGTCCATCCCTTCGGCCGGGGGATAGCCCCGATGACGTGCCGAATGATGTGTTCGCGGCCCTCTGCCAGCGGCAGCACCGTAGGCACCCCTTCGGCCGAGATCGTGTTCGGCCCGCGCGCAGCAATCTGACCGGCGGCGCCAGCGGCGATGCCATCCTCGATCCCCAGAACGCCGGTATGCCGACCGTTCCAGGGTGCATGTTTCCTGCCGCCATTCGAAATCCACAGCATCGTCACCGGCAGCACGGCAGGGTCTTTCAGCACAAAGATCAGATCGTCCTCCGCCTCGCGGATCACTGCCGTCCAGCCCAGCCATGGCGCAGGGCCAGCAGCCGGTGCCTCGACCAGAGTCACAAAATCCTCATGCCCGGTCTTTTCGGGGTAACGGTGCAGGTCGATGGTCCCACCTGCGGTCGCTGCGACGGCCGAAAGATCGGTGCTGCGCGCGCTGGATTTCAGCAGGTTGTGGCCGGGATCGAGCGGCACATCAGGCGCAAGCGCCGCCCGCTTTGGAGAATAGGAAAGCCACCCCCCCGCCGCCATATGAACCATCGGGTGATGCGCCAGCGTCAGGCCGCCCTGCCCGCCTGTGACGCGGTGGACCTGCGACAGCATTGGCACACCGGCAGAAAGCATCAGCTCCTTGGTGATCGTTGCCCCCATGACATTACGGGTCAGCGTCAGAACCGCGCCTGCACGGCGGCCGGAACGGGTGATTTCCTCGACCTTCCAGGGCGCATTCGCGGCCCAGCCGTGGATCGGCGCATCACCGGTTTCATCCTGGCCAAACGGTGCGCACAGAAAATCCCCGGCCAGCGCCCGTTCGACAGGCGGCAGATTCAGCGCATCGATCCCCGGCTCACTTCCCCAGGGCGCGGTGTGCAATGGATCGATCCGCGGGCCTTCGGTATCAAACCACAGGCCTCGAACCGTGCCGATCGCGATGTCCAGCGTGCAGCCCGCTCCCGCCGTTTCCAGAACCAGAGGCGCGCTCATGGCGTTTCCCCTTCTTCAAAAACGGGCTGACGCCGCCCCCGGAACCCGGTGGCAACGACAAACTTTTCGGAACTGTCGGCACGGGATGCCGGGGGTTTCACATTCGCCACTTTCTCAAAATTCTGCTTCAAAATTGTTTGTAACTCTGATTCCGCGCCACCGGCCAGAACCTTGGCCACAAAAGTGCCCCCGATTTCAAGAACATCAAAGGCAAATTCTGCTGCGGCCTCGCACAAGGCAACAATCCGCAGGTGATCGGTCTGTTTGTGGCCGGAAGATGCGGCTGCCATGTCCGACATCACGACATCGGCCTTGCCGCCCAGCCATTCCTTCACCGCCTCATCAGCCCCTTCGGACAGAAAGTCGAGCTGATGGATCGCCGCACCGGCTATGGGTGCCACTTCTTGCAGATCGACGCCGAGTACGGTGCCGACACGCTTTCCCGACTTCTCGCCAAGCGCATTCACCCGCGCCACGGCTACCTGACACCAGCCACCCGGTGCGCAGCCCAGATCGACCACCCGTGCGCCCGGCACCAGAAACCGGAAGCGGTCGTCAAGTTCCAGAATCTTGAAAGCCGCGCGACCGCGATAGCCTTCCTTTTTGGCCCGCACCACATAGGGGTCGTTCAACTGCCGTTCCAGCCACAGGGTCGACGACAGCTTGCGCCCCTTGGCGGTCTTGACCCGCACCCGCAGGTCGCGCGTGCCCCGGCCCGATGACGCGCCGCCACCAGCCGCGCCCGGCTTTCCTGTCCCATTTCCCGCCATCAGACCGGTTCCACCATCAGACTGGCCCGTCTTCCAGAACGCCATTGGCCGACATCTGCGCATAAAGCAGGCCCTCGCGCAGACCGCGGTCGGCGACCGTCAGCCGGTTCGTCGGCCAGATGCGCATCAGCGCCTGAAGAATGGCCGAGCCGGACATGATCAGCGGATGCCGGTCGCGTCCGATCCGCGGATCGGCAATACGCCCCGCCGGGCCAAGCGTTAGATAATCCCGGATCACCCGGTCAATCTGGTCGGAAGTCATGCGCAGGCCGTCCACCTTGTTACGGTCGTAGCGCCGAAGGCCAAGGTGGCTGGCGGCGACGGTGGTTACCGTGCCAGAAGTGCCGATGATCTGAAAGCCCTCGCGCGTCTGATCGGCGTTATAGGGCGAAAAATCAGCCAGCTTTTCCTCGAAATACCAGGACATCAGCGCAAAACGCGCGGCATCGTCATCCACATCGGAAAACTGGTCGCGCAGGGTGGCAACCCCAAGCGGAACGGAAATCCAGTCCACCACCTTGGCGGCGGGAAACGGGCTTTCGGGCGGATGGAACCCTGCGTGCAGCCGCATGATGGCGCGGGGGCGTTCGGCACGGGGCACGCCGGAAAGATCGATCCAGACAAGCTCTGTCGATCCGCCGCCGATATCGACGACCAGCAACTGTTCCGTCCGCGTCGAAACCAGCGGCGCGCAGGACACCACGGCAAGCCGCGCTTCCTCCTCGGGCTGGATGATTTCCAGATTCAATCCCGTTTCGCGCTTGACCTGCGCAAGGAAATCGGCGGCGTTGCGGGCGCGGCGGCACGCTTCGGTCGCGACAAGCCGCATCCGGGCCACCTTGTGCTTTTCGATCTTGGCCCGGCAGATACGCAGGGCCTGCACCGTGCGGGCCATCGATTGCCGTGACAGGCGACCCGAAGCCTCCAGACCCGCGCCAAGCTGCACGGTTTTTGAAAAGCTGTCGACCACATGAAACTGGCTGCCCTTTGGCTGGGCAATCAGCATGCGGCACGAATTGGTGCCCAGGTCGAGCGCCGCATAAAGCTCGGCCGGGTCCGGTTTCGGGGTGCTGGGCGGCTCTACCACCTGCGGGAACGCGCCCGCACCGCCGGGACGCATGGGCGTCATCATCGAACGCCCTCCGATTTCAAGTTGCGGTCATGCTACGTGGTGCGACAAAAAGGATCAAGGGCAGGTTGCTGTCAGAACAGCATGTCTTCATCCCCCTCCAGCGCCGATTGGACAAATCCGGCAGGGTCTTCGCAAAAGGAGCGCAGCAGCCGGAAATGCGCCGTCTCGCGCAGGGTGACGGGCCGTATCCCGCCCCGCGAAAGCCCCAGCAGCTCCGCGCCGGGCACAGCCATCAGGATCGGCGAATGGGTGGCCATGATCACCTGTGCCCGCGCAGTTTTCTGGATATCGGCCAGCAGGCGCAGCAGTTCCAGTTGCCGTTTCGGCGAAAGCGCGCTTTCCGGTTCGTCGAGGAAGTAAATCCCCTGGCGCTGAACCCGTTCATCGAAGAATCGCAGAAAGCCTTCGCCATGCGAGTGGGACAGAAAATCCGGTGGAGGGCCGCCGCCAGTTCGCGCGGCTTCGTCCAGATAGCGGGCCACGCTGAAAAAAGATTCGGCGCGGAAGAACCAGCCCCGTGTCACTTTGGGCAACCAGGCCCCACGCAGGGCATCGGCAAGCGCTACGCCGCTCTTATCAATCGCCGTGCTGTGATCAACCGGTATGAATCCCTTGCCACCCCCTGCCTCGTCGTATCCGGCCAGCGCGGCAATAGCTTCGATCAGGGTGGATTTGCCGCTGCCGTTTTCGCCGGTCAGGATGGTGACGGGTTGCTCGAACGCCAGTTCGAACCCGTCATCCTGCAAAAGCGACAAGTTGAAGGGATACATGCGTCGCCCTTCCATCTTCTCAGGTCGCAGCGTGATCCGTCGCAGAAACGGCGCGGGCAAGCCCGTATCTTTCTGCCGTTTCGTCACCACTGCCTCTGACCCGCTCGACGCGGTTTCGATCGTATCAGCCTCATCTGGATGATGAAATAGTTTCAACTCTCGTCCCGTGGCAGTCAAAGCCGCAAGCGGCTATTACTCCCACGTCGCAAGTCCCGCGCGCTATGTCGGAAAGCGACACTGCATGTCGCATGCGGTGCTTTATGCAAAGGCAACAAAGGGGAACGGCATGGCCGAGATCACCATCGTCTATTGGCGGGACATTCCCGCACAGGTCATCGCGGGCAAGGGCCGCCGGGGGGTGAAACGCCCCCTGCCCGAGCGGTTCGAGCAGGCCATCGACCGCTGCGCGATGAAGACCGGGGCGGCGGGGACCGATGCCTACCTTGCGGAATGGCGCAAGGCCGAGCCCTATGAGGTCGCGGGCGAGGATGAAGCGGCAGCCGATGCCGAGGCAACGCGCATCGACCGGGAATACGACAAGGCGCGGCTGATCGCGCTGATTGAAACCGACGGTTGGGCGCGCTGAGGCGCCTGTAAGGCTTCGGGTGCTTGACGCCCCTTGATGGAGAAACGAATGGCCCTGTTCAGCTTCCGCCGCGACGACGCGCCCGCCCAGGGCGTTTCCCCCGAGATGGCGGCCTTTCTTCAGGGCTTTTCCATCGAGGTGATGCCGCGCACGGCAGAAAAGGTGGACAGTTTCGCGGCGATCCTGCCCGCGGGAACCCGGGTTTATATCGCCCATATCGAGGGCACGCCGATTGCCGACATGGTGGCCACCGCCGTCCGCCTGCGGCGCGAGGGCTTCGAGCCGATGCCGCATTTCCCGGCGCGGATCATCCATGACAAGCCGGTGCTGGCCGACTGGGTCGCCCGCTACAAGGGTGAGGCGGGGGTGAAGCAGGGGCTGCTGCTGGGCGGGGGCGTCACCACGCCTGCCGGCGACTATGACAGCGCCATGCAACTGTTGGAATCCGGGGCCTTTGACGGATTCGAACGCCTGCATGTTGCGGGCCATCCGGAAGGCAACAAGGATATCGCGCCTGATGGGTCCGACAAGCTGCTGATGGACGCGCTGCGCTGGAAACAGGCGTTTTCCGAGCGCACGGATGCGACCATGGCGATTGTCACCCAGTTCTGCTTCGAGGCCGATCCGGTGATCGCCTGGGCCGACCGGATCGCCGCCGAAGGGGTGAAACTGCCGATCCACATCGGTATCGCCGGGCCTGCCAAATTGCAGACCCTGTTGAAATTCGCCATTGCCTGCGGCGTCGGCCCCTCCTTGCGCGTGCTGCAAAAGCGCGCGATGGATGTCACCAAGCTGCTGCTGCCCTATGAACCGACCGAATTCGTCGAGGCGCTGGCCCGCCACAAGGCCGCCAATCCCGGATTCGGCATAGAGGCCGCACATTTCTTCCCGCTGGGCGGCATTTCCACCAATGCCGCTTGGCTTCAATCGAACGGTGCTTCTGCCCTGCAGAATGCCTGAGACCGCCAACACCTGAGACCAAGGATCAACAATGACCCGCACCGTTCTGGAATCAAAAACGAAAACCGTCATCATCGGCTTTGATGAACCCTTCTGCGTGATCGGGGAACGGATCAATCCGACCGGCCGCAAGAAGCTGGCGGCAGAGCTGGAGGCGGGGAATTTCGAGACCGTTATAAAGGATGCGCTGGAACAGGTCGCCTGCGGGGCGACGGTGCTGGACGTGAACTCGGGCGCGGTCTTCACCAACAAGATGGCCGAAGATCCGCGCTATGCCGACAACAACTTTGTCGAACCGCCGTTGATGAAGGCGCTGATCGAGATCATCCAGCAAACGGTGGATGTGCCGCTGTGCATCGACAGCTCTGTCCCCGCAGCGCTTGAGGCCGGTCTTGCCGCCTGCGAAGGCCGCCCGTTGCTGAACTCGGTTACGGGGGAAGAAGAGCGGCTGGAACTGGTTCTGCCGCTGGTCAAGAAATACAACGTGCCGGTCGTTGCGATTTCCAACGACGACACCGGCATTTCGCCCGACCCGGAAGTGCGTTTCGCCGTGGCCAGGAAGATCGTCGAACGTGCCGCCGACCACGGTATTCCGGCGCATGACATCGTGGTCGATCCGCTGGTGATGCCGGTCGGGGCCATGGCTTCGGCAGGGCAACAGGTGTTTACGCTGGTGCGCCGTCTGCGCGATGAACTGGGCGTGAACACCACCTGCGGCGCGTCGAATATCAGCTTCGGCCTGCCGCACCGTCATGGGATCAACGGGGCCTTCCTGCCCATGGCGATTGGCGCGGGGATGACCTCTGCAATCATGAACCCCGTCCGCCAGCAAGAGATGGAAGCGATCCGTGCCGCCAACTTCCTGATGAACCACGATGCCAACGGCGGTGAATGGATCCGGTTTGCCAAGGTGCTTGAGGCGGTCGAGGGCGGGCTCAGCTTTGCCGATGCCTCGGCTGCTGCGTCGGCATCGACCGCCGGGCGGCGTGGTGGTCGGCGCGGGCGTGGATAGCCATGCCGGGACCGCTTTCGATCAAGGCAGATGACGTGCGTAAGGAAGGCTGGGACGACGCGCGCGGAAAGATCGATTTCCGCACGCTTCTGTCGGCGGACCGCACGGCGAGCGACACATTCACTTGTGGCATCTCCTATCTGGCACCGGGCGGGAATCTAGCCCCGCACCGGCACGAACCGCCCGAAATCTACTTCGGGATCGAAGGCCGTGCGTTGGTGAAGATCGACGGGCAAGAGCATGAAATCGCACCCGGAACCGTGATCTATATCCCAGGGAACGCCGTGCATTCGGTCCAGGCCGGGAGCGAGCCGGTGAGGTTCTTCTATGCCTTCGCCAAGGACAGCTTCGACGGCATCATCTACGATTTTGATGTCTGAAAGGCGGGCCGATGATCGGCCTGTCTTGCAATGTGCCGGATGACATGGCGCTACTGTTGGCGCTGCCACCACGCAGGAGTCGCCCGTGCTGCCCTTTCCCCCGCTTGCCGAACGCAACCCGCACGAACCCCACCGCGTCGCCACGCAGCTGGAACTGTTCTTTGATCTGATCAGCGTTATTGCCATCGCGGCCATAACGGCGGCGTTGCATCATGCGATCTCGGACGGGCACGGGCTGGAAAAGCTGCCGAACTTCATCTTCCTGTTTCTGGCGATCTGGTGGGCCTGGATGAATTTCACCTGGTTTGCTTCGGCCTTCGGGGATGATGGCCCGCTTTATCGGCTGCTGGTCATGGGCCTGATGCTGGGTGCGCTCATCTTTGCGGGCGGGGCCAGCCCGATTGTCGAGACGATGAATTTTTCCTGGGGGCTTGTCGGCTGGGTGCTGATGCGGATCTGCATGGCTGCGCTGTGGTTGCGGGCGGCGCAGACCCCGGAATGCAGAACAACGGCGGGGCGTTACGCGGCCGGGATCTGTTTTGCGCAGCTTTGCTGGATCGTGCTTTATTTTACCACCACCCCGGCGTCCCTGCCATTCATGCTGGGGGGTGCCCTGTGTTTCCTTGTGGAATTCGGCGTTCCGCCCTTCGCGGAATCGGCAAGGCCGACGCCATGGCACAGGCACCACATCATCGAGCGCTACGGACTTCTGACCATCATCGTGCTGGGAGAGATCATGCTCTCCGTCTCACTCGGTTTTGCATATCTTTATGGTGAAGAAGTGATCCCCGGCGCGGCACTGACCGCGCTGGCAGGTGCGGTGATCGTGTTTGCCATGTGGTGGCTCTATTTCGCCGATGAGGAGCATATGCCTGCGGCCGAATTTCGCCACGCGCTGCTCTGGGGCTATTCCCATGTGTTCCTGTTCGGTGCGATCGCCGCGCTGGGTGCAGGGATCGCGGCAGAGATCGATCTTTCCACGCACCATTCAAAGGCGGATATGGCAACAGTTGCTTGGTATATCGGCGTGCCTTTGGCCGTGGCATGGATCACGCTCTGGATCATTCGCGACCGCTATCATGATCTTGGGGCACGCGGCCTGGCCCTGCCGGTCATGGCGCTGGTTGCGGTGGCGGGGGCCGCTTTGGGGCTGCCGGCTTGGGGTTTCGCGGTGATTTCAGTGGTGGCGCTGCTGTGGCGGGTGCCGATGCGGGAAAAGCCGAAAGCGCCCTAAGGGTTTTATAGCCTTAGCGCAACTTCTGGCACCGGCAGGGCGGCTCTGCCCCCTGATCCGCCGCATTCTGGCATTGCGCCCGGCCCTCCACGGCCTAGAAAGGCCTGCGAGCAGGAGGTTTTCATGGCTGACGACGCATTGG
>JBOFCO010000034.1:0-25767 GCA_051646105.1 Paracoccaceae bacterium | reverse complement strand
GAGGCGGCGCAGGCCGCCGCGGCCCGCGCCCGCGCCGCACAGGCAGGCTGGGCCGCGCGCCCGCTGGCCGACCGTATCGCGATGGTCAAGGATGCTGTCGCGCGGCTGAATGCGATGAAGGACCGCGTGGTCGAGGAACTGGCCTGGCAGATGGGGCGCCCGACACGCTACGGCGGTGAATTTGGCGGGGTGAACGCGCGGACCGAATATATGTCCGAGATTGCGGCGCAGACCCTTGCCCCGACCATGGTCGAGGACAGCGACAAATTCCGTCGCTATCTGGCCCGTGAACCCATCGGTGTGGTGTTCATCGTAGCGCCATGGAACTATCCCTACCTGACCACGATCAACACGCTGGTTCCGGCGCTGATCGCGGGCAATTCCGTGATCCTGAAACATGCCACACAGACCCTTGTGGTTGGTGAAAGGCTGGCGGAAGCCTTCCACGCGGCCGGCATTCCTGCGGATGTGTTCCAGAACGTCGTGCTGGATCACGAAACGACCGAAGCGCTTATCAAGGCCCGCGCCTTCAGCTTCATCAACTTCACAGGATCGGTTGCGGGCGGCGCCGCGATGGAGCGTGCGGCTGCGGGCACCTTTACCCCGCTGGGGCTGGAACTGGGCGGCAAAGACCCCGGTTATGTTCGCGCCGACGCCAATCTTGATGCGGCGGTGGACACGCTGATGGACGGCGCGATGTACAACGCCGGCCAGTGCTGCTGCGGGATCGAGCGCATCTATGTGCATGAAAGCCTTTATGACGCCTTTGTTGAAAAGGCGGTGGCCTGGGTCAAGGCGCTAAAACTGGGCAATCCCTTCGACGCGGATACCACCATCGGCCCGATGGCCAACCGTCGTTTCGCGGCAACGGTCCGGGCGCAGATCGCCGAGGCCGTGGCCGCGGGGGCGAAACCGCTGATCGACCCGGCACTGTTCTCGGCCGATGACGGCGGTGCCTATCTGGCCCCGCAGGTGCTGGTGAATGTGGACCATTCCATGCGCGTGATGACCGAGGAATCCTTTGGCCCCGTCGTCGGCATCATGAAGGTGCGTGATGACGAGGAGGCGATCCGCCTGATGAACGACAGCCCCTATGGCCTGACCGCAAGCATCTGGACACAGGATTACGATACGGCGGCTGCGATCGGGCGGCGGATCGAGACCGGCACGGTGTTCATGAACCGCGCCGACTATCTGGACCCGGCCCTGTGCTGGACCGGCTGCAAGGATACCGGGCGCGGCACCTCGCTTTCCTATCTGGGTTTCCATGCGGTTACCCGGCCGAAATCCTATCATCTGAAGAAGGTCTGAAATGGCGCACAATGTTCCGAACCGCAACTGGTCCTATCCGACCGCGATCAAGTTTGGCGTGGGCCGGATTGCAGAGCTTGCCGAACACTGCCGCGCGGCGGGAATAGCAAAACCGCTGTTCGTGACAGACAAGGCGCTGGCGGGCCTGCCGATCACAGCCGATGCGCTGGCGGTACTGGAAAAGGCCGGTCTTGGCCGGGCTATGTTTTCCGAGGTGGACCCAAACCCGAACGAGGCGAACATGGCCGCCGGGATCGCTGTGTACAGGGCGGGCGGTCATGATGGGGTGATCTGCTTTGGCGGCGGCTCCGCGCTGGACCTGGGCAAGATGGTCGCGCTGATGGCGCACCAGCGCCCCGATCTTTCTGTCTGGGATCTGGAGGATATCGACGACTGGTACACCCGCGCTGATGCCGCAAAGATCGCCCCCATCGTCGCCGTACCCACCACCGCAGGCACAGGGTCAGAGGTGGGCCGCGCCGGGGTGCTGACCAATTCGGCCACGCACAAGAAAAAGATCATCTTTCATCCCAAGCTGATGCCCGCCGTCACCATCTGCGACCCGGCGCTGACGGTGGGGATGCCTAAATTCATCACGGCAGGCACCGGCATGGATGCGCTGGCGCATTGTCTGGAAGCCTATTGCAGCCCGTTCTATCATCCGATGTCGCAGGGCATCGCGCTGGAAGGGATGCGGCTGGTGTTTGAAAACCTGCCCGTCGTCTATGCCGATCCCGGCAATCTTGACGCCCGCGCCCATATGATGAGCGCGGCAGCCATGGGCGCGGTCGCCTTCCAGAAGGGGCTGGGGGCGATCCATTCGCTGTCCCACCCGGTCGGCGCGGTCTATGGCACGCATCATGGCACCACGAATGCCGTGGTCATGCCCATGGTGCTGGATTTCAACCGCGCCGCCATCGAGGACCGGATAGAGAAGGCCGCCGCCTATCTGGGGATCGCGGGCGGGTTCGACGGGTTCAGGGCCAGGGTGATGAGCCTGCGCGAAACCCTTGCCATCCCCTCGAACCTGACCGCAATGGGAGTGGACCCCGCACGGCTGGACGAGCTTACCGAAATGGCGCTTGAAGACCCGTCCTGCGGGGGAAATCCCGTGGCGATGACCCGTGAAAACACGCGCGCGCTCTATCAGGCCTGCATGTGACGCAACGCCGAAGGGGGCATGTCCTGCGCCCCCTTCCACCCGGTCAGTTCAGCAGGAAATCGCTGTCCCTGAAATCAAGCGCCGACAGCGACGTGCCATCGGCGGTGTAGATGCCCAGCCAGTGATGTTTGTACAGGATCGCCGCGCCATAGCTTTTCGGCACGATTTCAAGCTGACCCTTGCTGTAAAGCATGTCCCAGGCAGAAAGGTCGAGCCGGTCGATGCCCTTCTGATAATCGCGGATGGTGTCGGAATACCAGTCATCCTCCAAAACGAAAGTATCGTACCCCGCGCCACCCCACATCACATCGCTGCCAGGGCCGTCCATCAGCACATCGGCACCGGCACCCCCGGATAGCGTATCGTTGCCGCGCCAGCCGTAAAGCAGGTCGGCGCCGGTGCCGCCGGTCAGCGTTTCGGCGTAGCGGGTGCCCATCAGCGGTGTGGTAAAGCCGGTGAAATCCAGTCCGAACTGGCTGATGCCATGTTCATTGGCCGAAGCCACCCAAAGCTTGACTTTCACTCCCTGGACTAATGTTTCGATTGAGGAAACATTGTCCATAGCAAGGCTATCATTGTCTACGATTTGGCTGCGATAAAGCAGCTTGCCGCCGGGCAGAAGTTCGAAAAGCGATATGCCGCCATCGCTTCCGCCCGCCAGAACAAAACCCCGTCCCTGGACTCTGAACGTTTCAATCGCGGACACATCGGCAAAGCGCGTGTTCAGATCGTCTATCCGGTGATCGGTCAGGGTCAGCGCACCGGTGCTGGCCAGATTGAATACGGACAGAGAGCTGCTTCCCGCCGAACCAAGCACGGCATATGCCTGACCGCCCACAACCAGCGTTCCCAAGGCAGAAGGCGTGTCGATCCCCACCCCGTCAGCGGCACCGATGCTGCCATATGTGGTGAAGGCGCCAGTGTTCTTCAGATAATGCGCCGTCAGCCCGTTTTCGCCCGCCGATGCCGTCAGCACAAAGGTCTTGCTGTAGCAGGTGACACTGGCCATGGCGGCCACATCGGCGGTATAGGCCGTATCGGTGTCCCGCAACCACGCCACCTGCGTCAGTGTCAGATTGGCATTCACCTTCCATGTGGTGATGCCCTCCCTGCCCCATTCGGCGGTGACCAGATATTCCGCCCCGTTCTGCTTCACCACGACGGAGCCTGTCACATATCCTTGTGCCGAACCCGGAAAAGGCGCGACCGTGCCACCGAAGCCGCCTGTCGTTCCGACCTTGTGCAGGGCAAGGCTGTCGTCATATCGGCCCGCCGGGATCAGAACCACCTTTCCCGCCAGCACCGCAGAGGTCAGCCCGACCGCCCCCAGCGTGCCGGTGACTGCCGTGTAATCCAGCGCCGAATTGAATGTGGCTATACCGCTGGCAGGAATGTTGAAGGCCGTCAGACCCCCATCCGCCTGCGAGACCGAAAACAGCTTGAAAGCCGTGCCAACCAGCATGACCTTCAGCCCCGACACCCCATAGAGATGCGCGTTTTGCGTGGGCCACAACGTGCCCACATGCGTGAAAGCAACCACTTTCACCCCCACCATTTTTCACCCGGCGTCAGGCTGTCCGACAGGCGTTAAGAAAAAGCTCATCCCTGCAATGCAAACTTTGGAAAGTTGTATAAAACACCGGGGATTTGCATGGGCGGTGGTCTGAACCGCAACAGGATCGAATATACGGCTGGCTGGCGCGGCGCACGGGTCTGCGATGTTATTCTTGCCCTGACGCTGCTGGCCCTGTTGTGGCCGATATTGGTTGCCACCGGGCTGGCTGTGCTGATCTGTGATGGTCGCCCCGTGTTCTATGGGGCAGAACGCATGGCAACCGTTGAGCGGTGCTTTACGCTCTGGAAATTCCGCAGCATGAGACGGACAGATTGCGGAGCGACGGCACGGCTGCTTTCGCCGTGTGACCGGCAGGATGTCACCCGGCTGGGACGTTTCCTGCGGCTCAGCAGACTGGATGAACTGCCACAGCTTTGGAACATCCTGCGGGGTGACATGGGCTTTGTCGGGCCCCGGCCGCCGCTGCGCCGCTACACGCTGGCCGCACCGAAAACCTATGCCCGCGTCCTGCGGCACCGGCCCGGTGTGACGGGGCTGGCAACGGTCGTCTTCCTGCGGCACGAGGCAACCTTGTTGTCGCGTGCGAACTCTCCGGAAGAAGCCGATACGATCTACCGCCGACGGTGCATTTGGCGAAAGGCACAGCTTGATCTTGTGTATCAGCGGCATGCAAGTCCTTGGCTGGATGCGATCATAATCTACCTTACGTTGTGTGAAATATTAAACAATACCCCACTAATTGCTGAAAGCGCGACCAAAAGGCATATGTTACCGGGTATGAGACAGATTTGATGACGCCTCGGGTTGCCCGTCCCCGCCAAGCTGCACAGTATGCCCCGAATCGCGTCCGTCCGGCGCGAGGTCCGCGTTGTGAGGCCCGTCTCGATGTGTACGCTGTGTGCTCAGGTGAACCCTTTTGCAACCGATTGCGCCTATGCGGTGCCTGCGGACACGGCAACCGACCTGACCGTGTCAGGCGGTCTGCCGGTGTATACGAACGACCAGATTGCCCGTCAGCTTACCCACGGATACTGGGGTGGCTATGACCGGTCCTTCGACATTCAACCCGGCGGCACGATCTATGTCAGCCTGTCGGGGCTGAACACCGCGGGAAAGTTCTTTGCCAGGGCAGCACTCGACACCTGGACCGATATCACCGGCATAACTTTCTCGACTGCGCCGCGACCGGGCGGCGGCAAGCCGCAGATCGTTTTCGATGACGATGAACTGGGGGCCTTTACCAGCACGCTGACGTTTCAGGGCTCCATCCGATCGGCAGAAGTCAACATCCACAGCAGCTGGCTGACGGGCGATGAAGGGCAGCTCGACAGTTATGTCTTCCAGACCTACCTGCACGAAATCGGCCATGCCCTGGGTCTGGGTCACGCCGGAAACTACAACGCCAGCGCCGACTGGGGCAAAGACAACCACTATCTGAACGACAGCTGGCAGGCCAGCCTGATGTCCTATTTCTCGCAGACGGCGAACACCTATGTCGATGCCTCTTTTGCCTTTGCCGTCACGCCGATGATTGCCGATATACTGGCGGTGCAGAAGCTTTACGGTTCGGTTGGCGGGCTGCGGGGCGGTGACACGGTCTATGGCCGCAACAGCACGGCGGGCGGCATTTACGACCTTGTGTTCAAACTGAATGGCCCTGTCACCTTTACCATCCTTGATGACGGCGGCACCGATCTGCTTGACCTGTCGCTGTTCCGGCACGATGCCGTTGTGACTTTGGTCGAGGAAGGAATTTCCTCGTTTCGCGGGTTGACCGGAAACCTGAGCATTGCTCGTGGCACGGTGATCGAAAACCTGCGTACCGGGGCCGGTCGCGACAAAATCACCGGGAACGATGCGGACAACACCCTGGACGGCGGGCTGGGCAATGACACGATCAACGGTGGCGCCGGCCGCGACACCGTACGCTTCGATACGGCGACCTATGGTGTCAACGTTGACCTCGGCACCGGCGCGGCTTCCGGCGGGCAAGGGTCCGACCGGCTGGACAGTATCGAGAATATCGTCGGATCGCGCTATAGTGACCGTTTGATTGGCGAGAGTGGCGGCAACCAGATCGATGGCGCCGTCGGCAATGATACTCTGCAGGGAATGAAGGGCAACGACACCCTTCTGGGCGGCAGCGGGAACGATCGCGTTTCGGGGGGTGAAGACAACGACCAGATCGCTGGCGGGAATGGACAGGACACGCTGCTTGGCGACCCCGGCAACGACACGCTTTCAGGTGACGCCAGCAATGACAGGCTGGAGGGGGGAACGGGCCAGGACAGCCTCGACGGTGGCATTGGCAGCGATACGCTGATGGGCGGCTCTGGTCAGGACAAACTTGTTGGCGGCGTGGGAAGCGACGTGCTTTACGGGCAGGGCGACGGCGACACATTCATTTTTGGTCGCGGCTGTGGCATCGACCGCATCGCCGACTTCCAGAATGGTCTGGACCATATAGACCTGTCGGCCTTCGGCTTTGGAAGCTTCGAGGATCTGCTTGCCCGCGCCTGGGAAACGGCAGGCGATGTTTTTGTCCGGTTGTCCGAAACGGACCGGCTGGAAATAACCAGCTTTGATCTGGACAAGCTGGATGCGGGCGACTTCTTCCTGTTCGGCTGACGCGGCGAATCGGTTTCGGTACAGAACCGGAAAAAATGGCGCCTTTGCCAAAGGCTGGCTTGCAGAATGCCAGATGCAAGATTTGCAATCCCCCCTCATCAAGCTATTGAAATATTTATATATTATTCCATTCAAATCCTGATAGCCAAGCCTGCGCCGGACTGCCACGCGCAGCCGTGGAAAATTAACCAACCGCGCGTAACCTGCGACGACATCGTGAACCCGGCTTTTGAACAGGGGAAAATGTCCCATGCACGCAAGGCAACGCGACCTGTCGCAGGAATTTCGCGGAAATGTCCGGGAAACCGCAGCATTTGCGACCGAAATCCAGTCATGCGGCATGCCCTCACTTGCGTCCGCAGCCCGGTGGACTAAGCCTTGCCGCAACACAGACATGCGGTGAGGTTCGACATGAAAACGATGGTTCTGGGGGGCGACGGCTTTTGCGGCTGGCCGACGGCGCTGCATCTGGCGGCGCGCGGGCATCAGGTGCTGATCGTCGACAATCTGGTGCGCAGGGCGATTGCCGACCAGCTTTCCGCGCCTTCGCTGACCCCGATCCGCAGTATCGAACGGCGGGTGGCCGCGGCAAAAGCCGTGGGTGATGTGCAGTTCGCGCAATGCGATGTCGCGACAGAGGATATGCGGCTGCAAGGCATTCTGGCCGATTTCCGGCCCGATTGCGTGGTGCATTTTGCCGAACAGCGATCCGCCCCCTATTCGATGCTGGGCGACCGGCAGCGGAAATACACCGTCGATAACAACATGTCGGGCACCAACAACCTGTTTTCCAGTCTGGTGGAACTGAAGCTGCGCCCGCATGTGGTGCATCTGGGCACGATGGGGGTTTACGGCTACAATGACGATTTCGGCGAAATCCCCGAAGGATATCTGGACATCACCGTGCGCCAGACCAGCAAGGATGTGACCATCCCCTATCCAGGCAATCCCGGTTCAATCTACCACATGACCAAAGTTCTGGATCATGTGCTGATGCAGTTTTACGTGAAAAACTGGGGTTTCGCCGTCACCGACCTGCATCAGGGCATCGTCTGGGGAACGGATACCGATATCACCCGAACCAGCGAAGACCTGATCAACCGCTTCGACTATGACGGCGAATACGGCACGGTGCTGAACCGGTTGATCGTGCAGTCTCAGATCGGCTATCCGCTAACCGTCTACGGGACCGGCGGGCAAAGCCGCGCCTTCATCCATATCCAGGACACCGCCCGCTGCGTCGGACTGGCGGCAGAAACCCCGCCGGAAACCACGACCCGCCCGCGCGTGTTCAATCAGGTGGCCGAGGTGCATACCGTACGCAATCTGGCGGAGATGCTGCATTGCAAGACCGGCTGCACGGTGGAAAACCTGCCCAACCCCCGTAAGGAAGCGGCGGAGAACAACCTGCGTGTGTCGAATGCGGGCCTGCGATCACTGGGCTTTGCCCCGATCACGCTGGAAGACGGGCTGATGGGCGAAATCGAGGCGACGGTGATCCGCTATGCCGACCGCATCGACCGCGATGTGATTGCCAGCAAGGCGCGGTGGTAGGCATGCGCGTGATCGTCACCGGCGGGCTGGGCTTCATCGGGCAGAACCTTGCGGCGCGGCTTTCGCGGCTGACCGGGGTGCACCTGACCGCTGTGGACTGGCTGGCCGGGGCGGCACGTTCGGAAAAGGCCGGCTATGACCGGGTGCTGACCACCTGTTTCGCCGATCCGGCCACGCTTCCCGTGTATCTTGGTGCTGATGTCGTCGTGCATCTGGCGGCACAGACGACGGTGCAGGGCTCTGTTCTGTCCCCGATGAACACCTTTGCCGAGAATGTGGTGAAAACCCAGTATCTGCTGGAGTTCCTCCGGCTGCGGGTGCCGGGGGCAAAGCTGATCTTCGCCTCGACCGGCGGGGCGATCACGGGCGATTGCGACGGGGCAATTTCCGAAAGCCTGGCCCCACGGCCGCTGTCGCCCTATGGCGCATCGAAACTGGCGGTAGAGGGGATGTTGTCCGCCTATGCGGGATCTTTCGGAATGAACACCGCCGCGCTGCGGTTTTCGAATGTCTACGGGCCACTTTCTGCGCGCAAGGGCAGCGTCATCGCCACATTCTGTCGGCAGGTGCTGAAAACCGGGCAACTGACCGTGAACGGCGACGGGCGACAAACCCGCGACTACATCCATGTCGATGACATCTGCGCCGCCATCGAGGAAGTCATCTGGCAGGATGCGCGCGGCACGTTCCAGCTCGGCACCGGCACCGCCACCTCGATCCTTGATCTGGTGACAACCTTCCGGTCCATCGATCCCGCGCTACGCATCGTCCACGCCCCTGTCCTGCGGGGCGAGGTGCGCCACAACCGCGCCGACATTTCCCATGCCGCCGCCACCTTCGGCTTTTCCCCCTGCATCGGGCTGGCCTACGGCATCCGCCAGACACTGGACTGGTTCACAGGGCGGATGGGGCGGGAAAATCATAAGAACAAAACAGGAATATCTGCATGAATACCGCCCCCCGCACGATGACAGAACTTGGTCTGCGTTATCTGGAGGCGCTGGCGGCGGCGGCGACAGGTGGCGTGTTTGTGGAACTCGGGCCATTGTTCGGGTCTTCGACCAATGCCATCGCACGTGGACGCCGCATCGCGGCCCCGATCCATACCATCGACACCTTCGCGCCCGCACCCTGGGTGAAGAAGCGTTTCGGAATAGACCTGCACCGGGCGGTTTTCGATAAGTTCACCGCCGGGATTTCCAACCTGATCGTTCACCAGGGCCTTGCACCCGATGTGGTGCGCCATGGCTGGCAAGACGAAATCGGGTTCTATTTTGACGATGCAACCCATGGTGATCCGGGGTGGAGCGCGAATTTCAACTTCTTCGCCCCCTTCTTTCGTGGCGATGCCATTCTGTGCGGTGACGATTTCGCCGGGGGCTGGCCCGACATCGTGCGCAATGTCACCGGCATGGCCGAAACACGCGGCTGGCGGCTTTATGTCATGGGCAGGGTCTGGGCGATGACCGGTCAGGATGATACCCGCATTCGTCGCGCCATCGATACCGTCTGCCCTGCCCTGGCAGGGGTGACCATCGCCACCGATCACGGCGACCAGCCGAAACGCCTGCCCGCCGCCGTGTGGTCAAGTGGCCTGCATGCGCACAAGCCGCTGATCCGCGCGAAGGTGCAGGCCGCAGAACCGCTGCCCGCCGTGCTGATCGCGCGCCGTGACGGGCGCGAAATCGGCGTTGCCCGGCTGGGTGAAGACATCATCCGCTTTCGCGGCGCCGACCAGTTCGAGCTGCGGACCGAGGGCAGGCTTGCCATTCAATTCTGCCTGATGGGGGAAAACGGCCGCACCGAAAACACGCGCGCCTACAAGTCCGGTCAGGTCTTTGCCCTGCCACCCGGCGCGCATGTCGCGGCCATGCGCCTGTCGACATGATGCGCGTGCTGTATGTCACGCTGAACGTGTTGGGCGATTCCGGGGCGAATGCAGCGGAGCTGTTCCCCCGCCTTGCGGCGCTTTCACCGGAAATCGACCGGGTCATCACCGCCGATGCTTCCCGGAACAAACGGTTCATCCGCGAAAGGCAGTTCGCGGAATTCCTGCGCCTGCAACCCGAAAAGGGCGTCGTCACCAACACCAGAAACGCCCTTCGCATCGCGCGCATGGCGCAGGCGGCGCATGTCGATGTGATCCATGTCTTCTATCGCCTGGAAAACGTGCCGCTGGTCATTCTGCTGCGGCTGGCAATGATCCTGCTTGGGGTGCGTGCACGACTGCTGGTCGATCACCGTTCGGTCAATCTGGCCCGCGGCTGGCGCGCCATTCGCAAGAAGGCCGCCAATCTGACGATGCAGGTCTTTGCGCATCATCTTGCAGGAAATCCGCTGGCTGTGGAAACCAATCATCCCCTGCGGTGGCGCCGCTGTCATGTGATTGACCTTGGCTATGACGAGCCACCTGCCTGTGCAACGGTCGAAACCGCAGCGCCACCCGCCATCTGGTTCGTCGGATCATTGAAACCGGCCAACCGCAAGACCGAATTCCTGATCGATGCTTTTGACAGGCTCGCGCGTCTGGCCGCACCGGCGGACCGCTTTCGGATACATGTCGCGGGTCCGGCACGGCCTGAGCAGATCGCGGCCCTGCGGAAAAACTCGCGCGTCATATATCACGGTCGCCTGCCCCGGGCCGATCTTTACAACCTGCTGGCGGATCATCCGGGGATTGGCATCGCTTTCATGAACCGCGAATACCATGCCGCCGCACCCAGCCTGAAGTTCTGTGAATACGCGCTGATGCGCTATCGGGTCCTTGCCAGCGACACACCCGGCCTACGGCTTCAGGCACAGCGTATGGGGATCGAAGGCGTGACGTTCCTGCCCGAGCACGCGGCAATATGGGCAGAAAGCCTGCTTGCGGCCGTACGCGGCTGGCAGCGCCTGCAACCCGAATGGAAAACTGCTGCAGACTGGTCCTATGCACGCATCTTTCAGCGGCAGGTTCAGGGCCTGTACCGGCAGATGGCGCAAGATGCGTGAAACCGTCCTGCCCCCACTGCCCGACAGGCATTTCGTGGCGCTGAACGCCCATGGCTTTCATCACCCGCAAGACATTCTGGCCTCCGTTGCTTCGGTCGCCGTGGCACTGGCCGTTTTCCGGGCGGAACGGGCCGACAGCATCGAGGCTGTCGTGTTCCACAGCGCCGCGTCACCGCTGCCCGAAGGGGTGGGCAGGATGATACGCCGCGCAGGCCTGTGCCTTCTCCAGACACCGGTCGCGCCAAACGGCACAAACCTGAACCGGCAGGTCGCCATGGCGCGCGAAGCGGGCGCGACGCTGTTCTATCGCGCCGATGCCGACGATCTGGTCGATCCCGCCCGCTTCGTGCGTCAGGCCATGCTGATGACCCGGACCGGGGCCGATATTTCCGGCGGGGCGCTGCTTTATGCCTGCGGCCCACAGGTACGGACCGTTCGCCCTCGCCAGCAGCCCGGATGCAGGGATATGCTGGTCAACCGTGCCGCGCTGCACCCATCGCTTTGCCTGCGTATTGCCGCGCTGGACCATGCCGGTATCGGCTATTGGCCGCACCGTCTGGAAGACAAGCATCTGATCGGTCAGGCGCTTGCGGCCGGGTTGAGCATCCGGAATGACGTGGCGATCTATGGCCGTTACAATCACATGGCCGCGGCCCGCTCCGGTCCCGGCTTTGCCGCGCTGAACCTGTGGCTGAACCTTTCCCTGATCCTGCGCACCGCAAGCTGGGGGCTGGTGCCGCTGGCTTTTGCGCTGTTCCTGGCATCAAGCCTGCTGCCGTCGCAATGGCTGCGTCGCCTGCGAGACGGCCCGGCAAGGGCGGTTCGGCCCCCCCGCACCCTATCGCACGACCGTATTGAAGCCACCTGAGGCCGCCTACAGGTTCAACCGTCCACGGTGGGCGACCAGCAGCAACAACCCCGCCACCATGGCCGCCATGGCAAGACCCAGCACATATGAATAGGACACGAACGCGCCGTCGTAAGACGGGTAGAAGGCCCGCCGCATTTCGGCCGTCACATGGACCAGCGGATTGAACCATATCCAGCCCTGCCAGGTGGCGGGCAGATCCTCCACCGTGAACAGGATCGCGGACAACAGGAACAGCGGCTTGTTCAGCACGCCCCATATGCGTTCCCAGTCGGGGAACAGCGTCCACAGAAAGCAATTCAGTGTGCCCACACCCACGCCGAGTGCACCGGCCATAGCCAGACTGCCCACCATGCGCGGATAGTCGTGCTGGCTGTGCGTGTCGGAAACGGCCTCGATCCCGATGATAAGCAGGCAGAAAATCGCGACCTGCGTCAGCAGCGTGAGGAGCGCACGGGCAAGGATCGCGTCGACCAGCGCCACAGCGGGGTAAGCCAGAAACGGACGGGAAAAGGTGATGGCCGTGCCGACACGGCGCCCCATCCCCATATAGGTCAGATAGGGCAACAGGCCGGTTGCGTAAAACAGCGGAAAGCTGTTGCCCAGCGGCGGTGCGTGAAATGCCAGCGAAAACGCCGCCGCCAGAAGCGCTATTCCCAGCACGGGCTCGGCCACTGTCCAAAGATAGCCGCCCGCAGACCGGCCATGACTTGTCGCCATTTCACGCAGCATAAGCGCAAAAATGCTGCGCAATGGGCGCAACACCCCTGTCGCGATGGTCTGGTGTGGATCGGGAAGCGGGATCATCGGCGGATCACCCTTAGCAGCTTGGTAAGACGGTTGTGGCTAGACCGGGGCGGGATCGCCTTGCACGCAAGCATGGATGATTCGGATTTTCGGCCCGTAAACATCTGCACGAGGCAGAACTTGAACGCCCCGACCCGACCGATGAACGAAGCCATAGATTTCGCAGCCGTGGTCCGGCCGCCCGCCGGCCGCGCAAGGCCCAAAGCCCGTCACCGTTTGCTTGCCCTGTCGTTCTGGATTGTCGTCGTGCTGCCGGTGCTGGCGCTGGGCGGCTACCTTTATGGCCGCGCCGCCGATCAGTTTGCCTCCTATGCGGGCTTCACCGTCAGACAGGAAAACACGCCGGGACAGATTGAAATGCTAGGCGGCCTGACGACGCTGGGCGGGGGCGGCGCAACGGATGCCGAAGTGCTGTTCGATTTCATCCGCAGCCAGGACATCGTGGCGCGGGTCGACCATCGTATCGACCTGAACACGATTTGGAGCGCGCCTCATGGCGATCCACTCTTCCGGCTGTCCACGACGGGCACGGTGGAGGATAAACTGGCCTATTGGTCGCGCATGGTCAGAATTTCCTATGATGCCAACACCGGGCTGATGAACCTGCGGGTTCTGGCCTTTGCGCCGCAGGATGCCCGGCTTGTCGCCAGCACCATTTTTACCGAGGCGGAGGCTCGCATCAACGCGTTGTCCGATCAGGCCAGAGAGGACGCAACCCGCCATGCGCGCGAGGAACTTGCAAACGCGGCCGAAAGGTTGAAATCCGCGCGGCTGGCGCTGACCGCCTTTCGCAGTCATCATCAGATGATCGACCCCGCTGCCGATCTTCAGGGGCAGATGGGGTTGCTCAACTCGCTTCAGTCGCAGCTTGCCGACGCGCTGATCGAACTGGACCTGCTGGCCGAGGTGACGCAGGAGGGCGACAGCCGCATCGATCAGGCGCGGCGCAAGATTTCCGTGATAGAGGCGCGCATCGCAGGCGAACGCCGCAAGCTGGGCCCCGATGCAAAGTCTGATGGCCAGTCTGATGACGATGCCTTTACCACGCTTGTCGCGGAGTATGAGGCGCTGGCCGTTGATCTTGAATTCGCCGAACAAAGCTATGTCGCTGCACGCGCTGCCCTGGATGCCGCACAGGCCGAGGCGCGTCGGCAAAGCCGGTACCTGGCTGCCCATATCGCACCGACTCTGGCCGAAAGCCCGCAGTTTCCGCAGCGGCTGACGCTGCTGTCGCTTACAGCGCTGTTCCTGTTTCTTGGCTGGGCCATTGCGGTTCTTCTGGCCTATTCGATGCGCGACAGGCGCATGACGGCATGATCCGGCTGGAAAGGCTGACAAAATCCTATCGGCTGTCCGGCATCACCCGCCATGTCGCGCGCGATCTTTGCACAGTATTTCCTGCGGGGGTTTCCGTCGCGCTGCTGGGGCGTAATGGTGCGGGCAAGTCGACATTGCTGCGGCTGATCGCGGGCGGTCTGCAACCTGATCGCGGCCGGGTGGTTCGTTCGGGCAGCGTTTCCTGGCCGGTCGGTCATTCCGGAAGCTTTCACAAGGACCTGACGGCGGTGCAGAATATCCGCTTCGTGGCGCGGTGCCATGGCGTCGATACCGATGCGTTGGTGGATTTCGTGCGCGATTTCGCACAGCTTGGCCAACAGTTCGACCTGCCGCTGCACAGCTATTCTTCCGGCATGCGGGCGCGACTGTCCTTTGGCCTGTCCTTCGGGCTGCATTTCGACTGCTATCTTGTGGATGAGGTGACGGCGGTCGGCGATGCCGCGTTTCGTGCGCGCAGCGAACGCGTGATCGAGGATCGCCTGCGCCACAGCGGCGCGATCATCGTGTCGCATTCGAAACGACAGGTGCTGCGGCTGTGCAAGGCAGGTGCCGTTCTGGAAGACGGGCGCCTGACATATTATCCGGATGTGACCGACGCCCTCGCCGCGCACGAGGCCAATCTGGCGCAAGCCGCCCCAGACGCACTTTCCTTGCCGGACTGATGCCTTTCGTCAGCCGACGAAATTCTGCGCGACGAAAAACTGTCCGCAATAGGGGCTGCTGTTGGCAAAGACCGCCGCGGCCCCCGTCATCGTCACCTTGCGGTCAAGGATGTTCACCCGGTGCCCGGAGGAATTCATCCACAACGTCACGATCTTGTGCGCCAGCGATCCATAGGTATGTGCGCCGATCGCACCGCCATCCGCGCCCACAAAACTGCAGTCTCCGACCGGGCGAAAGCTTTGCCCATCGATGCGAAAGCGGTGCACCATTCCGACATTTTCCGAACCCACGCGCACCTTGTCGATGCCGGATGTGGATATCCGCGCCCGAAGCGTGCCCTGACCCGGCAGGCTCGACCGGTGCGAAACCCGCTGGGTCGAAGCCATCCAGCGTGCATGGCCCAGTGCCACCTTGCGCACGCGGACATCGCTGACCAGCGGCTTCAGCCCGGAACGGCAACGCTGATAATTGATTTCTGCAAGGATCAGCGCATCGACCAGCGCCTGATCGATCGCCTTGCCCGGTTGCACGATGCGATCGGCGCCGCCAAGGCGTGTCATCGAACAACTGGTCCCGGCCAGCGCCGGCGTTGAAACGAGACCAAGAAAAATGGTCAGGCAGGCAGCGAAATGACGAAACGCGAAACGAATCGGTCCAGCGGGCAGCATCTGTCGACTCCAATCAATCCCCAGACGCAACTTGGAAGTGAAACGGGGCATAATATGGGCGGAACCGGGCAGAGATTGGTGCAACAGACCAAGGTCCCTTGCGCTTTGGGCATTCGCCCCGCAAATCGGGGCGAACAACGACGGAGCAAACATGAAAATCGCTATGATTGGGACGGGCTATGTCGGACTGGTGTCCGGGGTCTGCTTTTCGGATTTCGGCCACGACGTCGTCTGCGTGGACAAGGACCCGGCCAAGATCGAGCTGCTCAAATCGGGTACGGTCCCGATCTACGAACCCGGTCTTGATGTGATCATGAACCGTTCGGTCGCCGCAGAACGTCTGACATTTACCACCGATCTTGCCGCCGCAGTCGATGAAGCCGACGCCGTTTTCATTGCGGTGGGCACCCCTACCCGCCATGGAGAGGCGCAGGCCGATCTGAGCTATGTCATGGCCGCGGCAAAGGAGATTGCGGCGGCGATGACGGGCTATACTGTCGTGGTGACAAAATCGACGGTTCCGGTCGGCACCAACCAGAAGATCGCCGATCTGATCCGCACAGAAAGACCTGACGCCGATTTTGACGTGGCCTCCAATCCCGAATTCCTTCGTGAAGGGTCCGCCATCGACGATTTCATGATTCCCGACCGTGTGGTCGTGGGCGCCACGACCGAACGTGCCCGCGAAGTGATGGGCGATATCTATCGCCCGCTGTTCCTGCGCGACTTTCCGGTGATCTATACCGATCTGGAAACCGCCGAGATGATCAAATACGCGGCCAATGCCTTTCTGGCGACCAAGATCACCTTCATCAACGAAATCGCTGCGCTGTGCGAAAAGGTCGGCGCGGATGTGAAATCGGTGGCCAAGGGCATCGGTCTGGACGGGCGCATCGGCAACAAGTTCCTGCATGCCGGGCCCGGCTATGGCGGTTCGTGCTTTCCCAAGGATACCGTGGCGCTGGCCCGCATCGGGCGCGACCACGCTGCACCAATCCAGATTGTCGAGGCGGTGATCAAGGTTAACGAAGAGGTCAAGCGCCGCATGGTGCAAAAGATCTTTGACCTGTGCGGCGGATCGGTGAACGGCAAGGCAGTGGGAATTCTGGGCGTGACCTTCAAGGCGGGCACCGATGACATGCGCGACAGCCCGGCGCTGACCATCGTTCCGGCACTGGTCGGCGCGGGCGCGCGGGTGCGCGTCGCCGATCCGCAAGGCAAACGGCATGGGGAGGCAATGCTGCCCGGCGTGAAATGGGTGGAAGACGCGTATAAGGCCGTGCAAGGGGCCGATGTAGTGGTGATCCTGACGCCGTGGAACGAATTCCGCGCGCTGAACCTGCGAAAGCTGGCCAACAAGATGGAAGTGCCGCGCATGGCCGATCTGCGCAACATATATTCCGCGCGCGAGGCCGAGCGGGCGGGCTTTGTGGCCTATTACGGGGTGGGACGATAGACCTTAACGTGACCCGTTCGCGGCATCATCCAGCGCCGGGTCACCCTTGCCACCCCCGAACAGGCCCGCAAGCGCACGGCTGACCAGCGCAGACACGCGCGGCGGTTTTTCGGCGCGGAAGGCCAGCGGACGGCAGACCTCGATCGCCGAAACGCCCACGCGGGCGGTCAGCGCACCATTGACAACGCCTTCGCCGAACCGGCGCGACAACTTGCCCAGAAGGCCGCCGCCTGCAACCGAGCCTATCATGTCGTCGCCCAGCGCCACTGCGCCGGTCGCCACCAGATGCGTGAACACGGTGCGCGCCAGCCGCCAGTTGCCCAGGCTGCCCGCCCTGCCCCCGTAGATTTCTGCGATACGGCGGATCATGCGCAGATTGGCGGTCAGCGCAGCCACCACATCGGCCAGCGCCAGCGGGACAAAGGCTGTCACGGCAGCGACCTGCCGCGCTGCCGCTTCCACTTCTTTGACGGCGGCGCGGTCAAGCGGGGCCAGCAGTTCGGTTTCGATCAGGCCAAGCAGCCCGTCGGCATCGAAAACCTCGGCTTTGCGCTCCGCCAGCCTCTCGCGCCCCCAGCGCAGATCGTCGCGCCCCGCATAAAGTGACCGAACGCGTTCCAGAACATCCTTGGCGGCAGCAAGATCGCCATCGGCATGGGCGGTTTCTGCCGCCTTGCGGATCGCGTCGATCCGGGCGAGCCGCGAAAACGCCGCCCATTCCCGCAAAGCCAGTGCCAGCGCGGCCAACAACGCTGCGGTCAGCAGGACGGCAGCAATCAGACCCAGCGCCCGGTTGCGTTCCAGCAGGCCGGTGACGAAATCCCAGGCGGCCAGCGACAGGACAAAGCTGAAGAACGCCCCGAAGGCCCAGAGCATCAGCCGCGTCAATGGTGAGCTTCGCCTTGCGGCCAGAGCCGCCGCCGCACGCATCGCCTGCCCCTGCGGTGCACGACCGTCAAGCGTATCTGGCACGGGCGGGGCCTCTGCCGGGTAGTGGCGGGTGGTGTCGTCGAGTTCGATCACCAGAGGGGATTTGCGGGTTTCGGTCATGCGTCTTCCCCCTATGCCCGCCAGACCAGCCGCACATCCGGCAGGCGTTCGTCGTTCGCTGCCCCGTCGGTGCGTTCCGCTTCCATGAAGCCCTCGCGCCGGTAGAAACCGATGGCGCGGGTATTCGCCTGAAAGGTCCAGAGCGACAGCATAGGTTCCGCCGCCTTCGCCTCTGTCAGCAGTCGCGCGCCTATACCTTGCCCACGGGTGGCAGACGCCAAGTATAGGCAAGTCACAAGCCCGCCGTCGCGTGAAAGGAACCCCGCTGGTTTGCCACCTATCCACGCAACCCGCACCGTCTGCCGTTCGATCAGGCCGCTGACAAAGGCAATGTCCTCGTCGGGGGTATGCAGCTTCGGCATCCAGTCGCAACCCGCGATCCAACCGCCGAGGATCACGGCCAGCGCGGGGGCGTTCCCGGGCCGGGCAGTTGTCAAAACTACGCTCACAGCTTGTCCCCGATCAGAAACTCGGCAGCGCGGTCAAGCCGGATATGCGGTGGCCCCTCGCCCGGTTTCAGGACCAGCGGCGCGGGGGCAAAGGACATGACGGCAAAATCGGCGTCCAGCCATTTCTCCGCCCCCTTCCGCGCGGGCGTCAGCAGATGCGCAGGATCGCCCGGCAACTCGCCCGGATAAAGCGCTGCGGGTTTGCCTGTGGAAAGCAGCGTGCCGCGCACAGCATCGACCGCGCGGCCACCATGCGTCACCGTTTCCTCGACCGTCGCCCGCCAGGCCGCGATGGACATGGCGGCGGTTTTCGCCCCCGCGAAATCGGCCCGGTCCTTTGCTTCTCGCAACAGGGCCTGCATGATCGCGGTCAGCTTGCCGTGCTGGGTGTGGTGCAGGTGATCGGCCTTGGTGGCGGCGAACAGCACCTTTTCCACCCGGCGCCCCAGAAACAGCCGCGACAGAAAGGCGTTGGCACCGGGGCGGAATGCCACCAGAAGCTCCGCCATGGTACGGCGCAAATCTTCCAGCGCCTGCGGGCCGCCATGGATCGCACCCAGCACGTCGACCAGCACCACCTGCCGGTCGATACGGGCGAAATGGTCGCGGAAGAATGGCTTCACCACCTTGGCTTTATACGCCTCAAACCGCCTTTCCATTTCCCGCCACAGGCTGCCGCGCCCGGCACTGGCAGGCTGCGGGATCGGGGCAAAGGTCAGCACCGGCGATCCGGCCAGATCGCCCGGCAACAGAAACCGCCCCGGTGTGCAGTCGGAAAACCCGGCGGTACGGGCGGCTGCCAGATAGGCGGTGAATGACTCTGCCAGACTGCGCGCATCGGCCTCGTCCAGCCGCAGCGCACCGTCCATGGCGCGGGCGAGCGCAAGATAGTCCCGCGCCATCGGGCGGCCATCAACACGGCTCAGCGTATCCTCGGACCATTCGGCATAGGTCTTTTCCAGCAGGATCAGGTCCAGCAGCCATTCCCCCGGATAGTCGACAATATCCAGATGCACCGTCCGCGGACCGGACATCGCCGCAAGCAACCCTGTCGGCTGCACCCGGAAAGACAGGCGCAGTTCCGATATCGCACGGGTTGATGCGGGCCAGTGCGGTGCCGGGCCCGTCAGTGCGGCCATGTGGTTTTCGTAATCGAAGCGGGGCAAGGTATCATCGGGCTGGGGTTGCAGATAGGCCGACCGGATTGCGCCGCGCGCCGCTGCCTGCAACTGCGGCATCCGGCCCCGATCCAGCAGATTGGCAACAAGCGAGGTGATGAAAACGGTCTTGCCGGCACGGCTTAACCCGGTGACACCCAGCCGCAGCGTGGTATCCCCGAATGCGCCGGTCACGCCCGAGGACAGGTTTTCCACACCGCGCAGGATACCGTCTGCAAGATCACCAATGCCCAAGGCCTGCCCTCGTCTGTTTGCAGGAACATAGGTGCGCCGGGCCGGGCGCGCAATTGCCAGCGCCATTCCCTTGCGCTAACCGGGGGCATGCCCCGCTTTGCTTTTCTGATCGAATATGACGGCGCACCCTTTTCGGGGTGGCAGCGGCAATCCGGCCTGCCTTCGGTTCAGGCTGCGCTGGAAGCCGCCCTGGCGCGGATCGATCCCGCAACACCGCTGGTTACCGGCGCAGGCCGCACCGATACCGGGGTCCATGCCACAGGTCAGGTGGCCCATGCCGACCTCACCCGCGACTGGTCGCCCGCGCGACTGACAGGGGCGCTTAATGCCCATCTGCGGCCCGATCCGGTGGCAGTGCTGGCGGTGACGGGGGTAGATGCTGATTTTCACGCCCGGTTTTCGGCGGTAGAGCGGCGCTATCTGTTTCGCCTTCTGGCCCGCCGTGCCCCGGCCGTGCACGACCGGGGGCGCGTCTGGCAGATCGGGCATCCACTGGATGTGACTGCGATGCGCGCCGCTGCCGCTCATCTGATCGGCAAGCACGATTTCACCACATTCCGGTCCAGCTTCTGCCAGGCACAGAGCCCGGTGAAGACTTTGGACGAGATCCGCATCGAGGCGCATCCGGTGCCGACGGGATTTGAATACCGTTTTTACCTGCGCGCCCGCAGCTTTCTGCACAATCAGGTGCGGTCTATCGTCGGCACGCTGGAGCGGGTCGGCAGCGGCGCCTGGGCGGCCGAAAGGGTGGCCGATGCGCTTGCCGCACGCGACCGTGCCGCTTGTGGGCCGGTCTGCCCGCCACAGGGGCTTTATCTGGAGCATGTCGGCTATCCGGCGGACCCGTTCGGGCCAACGCCCACTCCTTCACCCTGAGCAGGCGCGACGGGATCGAGAAGGCGGCGCAGCTCCGACCGCAATTCTTTCAGTTCAAAGGGTTTGGCGATGAAGCCATCGGCACCGAGTGCCAAGCCCTTGCGACGCTCCATGGCGCTGCCGCGGGCCGTCATCATAAGGATTTTCACATCGGCAAGGGCCGGGTCCAGACGGACTTCCTGACAGATGTCATATCCCGACAGGCGTGGCAGCATCACATCGAGCAGAACCAGATCCGGCCTTGTCCGGCGTATCCGTGCCAGCGCATCGCCGCCGTCATCGGTTCTTTCGTGGTCGTAACCTTCGCGTGTCAGCAGGTAGTCCAGCGCAAGGGCGATGTTTTCCTCGTCCTCGACCACCAGCACGCGCTTGGCGTTCCGTCGGGTCATCACGCTCCTCCG
Source organism: Paracoccaceae bacterium (assembly GCA_051646105.1). Classification (GTDB taxonomy): domain Bacteria; phylum Pseudomonadota; class Alphaproteobacteria; order Rhodobacterales; family Rhodobacteraceae; genus JBOFCO01. Next base: position 4,557 of record JBOFCO010000034.1, on the reverse strand, counting down.
TCGGTACGGGCTGTGTTCAGCCTGCGCAAGCACCGACCCAATGCCGTGGGGCTGTGCCCCTCCGGTCAGGCGCCGGGCCGGGAAATTCCCGGCCCGGCGATTGGTTTCAGAAGATCACTGTTCGCTGTCGGCGAAGATGTTCTTCTTGTGGGTGCCCCCCGGTACGAAGAGCGTACCGATGATCACCGTCATCGTAGCCACGACGATCGCATACCACAGACCGGCATAGATGTTCCCGGACTGGGCAGAAATCGCGAAGGCTGTCGCCGGAAGCAGGCCACCGAACCAGCCGTTGCCGATGTGATACGGCAGCGACAGGCCGGAGTAGCGGATGCGGGTCGGGTAGAGTTCGACAAGCATCGCCGCGATCGGGCCATAGACCATCGTCACCAGGATGATGAGATAGGTCAGGATCAGCACGATCTGGATGTTCTGGCCCTTGAAGATGTCGAAGAAGTGGTTGGCTTTTGCGACCGTGGTGTTGTCTGCCGCAACCAGCGGATAGCCGGCGGCGGTCAGCGCTTCGTTGATCGACTTCTCGAAGGCGGCCTTCGCACCTTTCTCGGTGTCAAGGGTAGCCTGCGCGGCGTCGATTGCAGCCTGGTCGGTGCCGGCCTTGGCTTCTTCCAGCTTGGCAGTGGCCTCGGTGATCGCCGCGGCATTCACCGCGCCGTCATAGGCCTGCACAACGGTTTCGCCGATCTTCACGCTGGCGACGGTGCCCGCTTCGGCATCGACCGTGGTCGAGTTGACCGAGGACCGCGACAGCAGCGCCTTGACGATATCGCAGCTGTTGTTGAACTTGGCGGTCCCGACCGGGTTGAACTGGAACGAGCAGTTGGCCGGATCGGCGGTCACCACAACTTCTGTCTGCTGGGCTGCGTACATCGCCGGGTTGGCGACTTTGGTCAGCAGCGGGAAGACATACATGTAGGTCAGCGCCGCAATCGCACAACCGGCCAGGATGATCGGCTTGCGGCCGATCTTGTCCGACAGCGAACCGAAGAACAGGAAGCCGCCGGTGCCCAGGATCAGCGACCACGCCACGAAGACGTTGGCCGAGAACTGGTCGACCTTGACCACGTTCTGAAGGAAGAACAGCGCGTAGAACTGACCCGAATACCAGACCACCGCCTGACCAGCCGTCAGGCCCAGCAGGGCGATCAGGGCGATCTTGCCGTTCTTCCAGTTGCCGAAAGCTTCGCGCAACGGTGCCTTAGACTGCGCACCCTCTTCCTTCATCTTCTTGAAGGCCGGGGATTCGTTCATCTGCAGACGGATGTAGAGCGAGATCAGCAGCAGGAAGATCGACCCCAGGAACGGGATACGCCAGCCCCATGCCTTGAACGGCTCCAGCATCACCTGCGCACCCTTGGCATCCATCAGCGGCGTGCCATCCAGATTGAACTGTGCAACCGCGTCGTAGTTGTTGTTCACATAGGATGTCACCATCAGGATGACGATCAGCGACAGCAGCAGGCCGATGGTTGCCGTCGTCTGGATGAACGAGGTGAAATAGCCGCGCTGGCCCTGCGGCGCGTGTTCCGCCACATAGACGGCCGCACCGCCGTATTCACCGCCAAGCGCCAGACCCTGCAACATGCGCAGCGCGATCAGGATGACCGGCGCGGCAACGCCCCAGGCTTGATACCCCGGCAGCAGGCCGACGAGGAAGGTCGACAGACCCATGATGAGAATGGTCATCAGGAAGGTGTATTTCCGGCCGATCAGGTCGCCAAGCATCCCGAAGACAAGCGCGCCGAACGGGCGCACGATGAAGCCCGCCGCAAAGGCGAGCAGCGCAAAGACGTTCCGCGTTGATTCCGGGAATGCCGTAAAGAACTGCGCCCCGATGATCGATGCAAGCGAACCGTAAAGATAAAAATCGTACCATTCAAAGATCGTCCCGGCTGACGACGCCAGGATGACCTTTCTTTCCTCTGCGGTCATCGGACGGGAGCGGTTGGCCCCTGCCGTGTCCATGTTCTGCGATACCATAAGGTTTCCTCCTTGTTTCCGGCGTTGCCGCCGCGTGACGTTCGGTTGAACCGGTGGCCGGTCCGCATCTGCCGGTTTTCCGGCCGCCGGACAGGTCATCTGGTTCCGTGGCATCACGCCTGCGCGCGCCGCCCCCTTGGTTCGTGCCGGCCTCCTGTTCCGGCACGACCTCCCCTCAGGCCGATATGCCGCCGACGATTTCAGAAAGCGCGTCGCGCACCGAGGCGATGTCAGCCATCGCATCGACACGTTCCAGAACGCTTCTGTTATCGTAGTAAGCAATCAGCGGTGCCGTCTGGGCGTGATAGGCATTGAGCCGCTCACGCACAGTTTCGGCGTTGTCGTCGACCCGGCGCTTGAATGCCGTGCCGCCGCATTTGTCGCAGTGTCCCGGCGTGGCGGGCTGCTTGAATTGATCGTGATACCCCTCCCCGCAAGCGCCGCAGGTGTAGCGCCCCGAGATGCGACCTATCATTGCCTCGTCATCCACTTCCAGGCTGACGGCGCTGTTCACCTTCTGGCCGGACTGGACCAGCAGCGCATCAAGCGCCTGGGCCTGCACGGTGGTGCGCGGAAAGCCGTCAAGGATGACCCCCTTGCGCACATCGTCATCGGCCAGCCGGTCGCGCAGGATGGCCAGCACGATATCGTCGCTGACCAGCCCGCCCGCCTCCATCACGGATTTTGCGGCCTTTCCGGCCTCGGTGCCCGCCGCGACTGCGGCGCGCAGCAGGTCGCCGGTCGAAAGCTGGACAAGCCCAAAGGCTTCCTCCAGCATCCGCGCCTGCGTACCCTTGCCCGCGCCGGGCGGACCCAGCAGGATGATCACGGGGGGTGTTGCCGCACCTGTCACCACCATGGATCAGCCCCGGTTCATGCGGTTGTTGATCAGCTCTTCAACAACCGAAGGATCGGCGAGTGTCGAGGTATCGCCAAGGCTGCCAAAGTCATTTTCCGCGATCTTGCGCAGGATGCGGCGCATGATCTTGCCCGAGCGGGTCTTTGGCAGGCCGGGGGCCCACTGGATCAGATCAGGCTTTGCGATCGGGCCGATTTCGGTGCGCACCCAGGTTTCCAGTTCCTTGCGCAGAGTGTCAGTCGCCTCGACCCCGTTCATCAGGGTGACGTAGGCATAGATGCCCTGCCCCTTGATGTCGTGCGGATAACCGACCACGGCCGCCTCGGCCACGTCCTTGTGGGCGACAAGCGCGCTTTCGACCTCTGCCGTGCCCATGCGGTGACCGGAAACATTGATCACGTCATCCACGCGGCCGGTGATCCAGTAATAGCCGTCCGCATCGCGGCGGCAGCCGTCACCGGTGAAGTAATAACCGGGATACTGCGCGAAATAGGCTTCCTCGAACCGTTCGTGATCGCCCCACAGCGTCCGCATCTGGCCCGGCCAGCTGTCGGCGATGCACAACACGCCTTCGGTTGCCGTTTCCATCTGCTCCTTCGCCGTCGCCGGGTCCAGAACAACCGGCTTGACGCCGAAGAAGGGCCGCGTGGCCGAACCCGGTTTCTGCGGAATTGCGCCCGGCAGCGGCGTGATCAGGTGACCGCCCGTTTCGGTCTGCCAGAAGGTGTCGACGATCGGGCAGCGGTTCTTGCCGACATGCGTGTTGTACCAGTTCCAGGCTTCGGGGTTGATCGGTTCCCCCACCGAACCCAGCAGGCGCAGGCTGGACAGATCATGCTTTTCAACCCATTCCGCGCCCTGCCCCATCAGCGAACGGATCGCAGTCGGCGCGGTGTAGAACTGGTTGACCTTGTGCTTTGCGCAGACTTCCCAGAACCGCCCTGCATCGGGATAGGTCGGGACGCCCTCGAACATGATCGTCGTCGCGCCATTGGCCAGCGGCCCATAGATGATGTAGCTGTGCCCGGTCACCCAGCCCACATCGGCGGTGCACCAGAACACGTCACCATCGTGGTAATCGAAGGTGATCTGCTGCGTATATGAGGCATAGACAAGATAACCGCCCGAACTGTGCACAACGCCCTTCGGCTTGCCGGTGGAGCCAGAGGTATAAAGGATGAACAGCGGATCCTCGGCACCCATTTCCACATAGGGGCAATAGGGTTTGGCGTCGGCCATTTCGGCCTTCACATCGAAGTCCCGGCCCTCGGTCCAGTGGGTCTGGTCGCCGGTGTGCTTCACCACCAGACATTTCACGCGGTCATCGCAATGCAGAAGTGCCGCATCGGCGTTCGACTTCAGCGCAGTCTTGCGGCCACCACGCGGCGCGAAATCGGCCGTAATGACAATGCGGGCTTCGCTGTCGTTGATGCGGTTTGCTAGTGCATCGGGGGAGAAACCGGCGAAGACGATGGAATGAATCGCGCCGATCCGGGCGCAGGCCAGCATGGCATAGGCCGCTTCGGGGATCATCGGCAGATAGATCACGACGCGGTCGCCTTTTTCCACGCCATGGGCCTTCAGCACATTGGCCATGCGGCAGGTGTTTTCCAGAAGCTGCGCATAGGTGATGTGCCGGGCGGGGGTTTTCGGATCGTCGGGTTCCCAGATGATGGCGGTCTGGTTTGCGCGAGAGATCA
>JBOFCO010000229.1:0-81130 GCA_051646105.1 Paracoccaceae bacterium | reverse complement strand
GTGGCTCCTGGGAAAGAACGGTTTCAACCGCTCCATTTGCTCGTCGGTCAGCCAGAAAAGGTTGCTCATCATCACCCCCGGTCAGTTCGGGAGCTTGAATCACGCAGCGAAGGCAGCCTCAAGCAAATCAATGGGTCCTGACCCTAGCTCCTCAGTTGGTGCTCTCCACATTTCCCGGGCAAGTCCACACCTGCTCCTTCAAGTTCGCGTCGCCCTTGCCAATGGCGATCTTGCGGAACGTCTCGCTTGCAGGCCGCCGGTACAACCAAGGCAGACCATCATTTCGCCATTCGTGCCGCTACCGCTCTTTCAGCGAGCAGCATGACCCCGGGTAATTGAACGGTCCCAGGATGTTCGGGCCCGACTTTCGACCGTGACCGGGGTAACGACCGGCCTGCAAACCGAAACCAACCACTAGCAACCCCCAAAACTCGCACTATGATCCAAGAAGCCACCGCTCGTGCAGGTGCCACGTTGACCCATGCAATGGATCTCTGAAATGCGATACCACACACCGACGAGTTTTGCGGATGCTTCTGCCATTGCCGCCGGGGCCAAGGGGACCCTGCGCTTTCTGGCCGGGGGCACCGATGTTCTGGTCCAGATGCGCGCAGGCATGGTGCTGCCGGATGATCTTGTCGACCTGAAGCATATTCCGGGCGTTGATCAGGTGACGGCGACAGCCGATGGTGGCTGGCGGATCGGTGTCGCGGTGCCGGGCATCGTGCTTGGCGCGCACGAAGGGCTTGTGCGCGACTGGCCCGGCGTGGTCGAGGGGATGAACCTTGTCGGCTCGACCCAGGTGCAGGGTCGGGCGACGCTGGCAGGGAACCTGTGCAACGGCTCGCCAGCGGCGGATTCGGTGCCGGGGCTGTTTGCGGCGGGGGCGGTGGTCACGGTGACCGGGCCGAACGGGTCGCGTGACATTCCGGTGGAGAAGGTTCCGGCGGGGCCGGGCAAGACCAGTCTGGCGAAGGGTGAGGTGATTTCCGCGATCACGCTGCCGCCACGGGGGAAGAACGCGGGCGATGCCTATCTGCGCTTCATTCCCCGGACCGAGATGGACATTGCCGTGGTCGGCTGTGCTGTGAACCTGCGGCTGGACGGGGACCGGGTTGCCGAGGCGCGGGTCGCATTGGGGGCGGTGGCGCCGACGGTGATCCTGTCGGAAGCGGCGGCGAAGGCCATCATCGGCACCACGTTGGATGATCCGGCGCTGGCTGCATTGGCCAAAGCGGCAGAGGGTGCGGCAAAGCCGATTTCAGACAAGCGCGGGACGAAGGAGTTCCGGATCGACGTGGCGGGCGTACTGGCCCGCCGGGCGGCGAAGATGGCCTATGATCGGGCGAAGGAGGCGAAGAAATGAGCAAGATCCACGTCACCACAACCGTCAACGGCGACCCGGTCGAATTTCTGGCAGATCCGCGCGAGACTCTGCTGGACGCATTGCGCAACCATCTGGACCTGACGGGGACGAAAGAAGGCTGCGGCACGGGCGATTGCGGGGCCTGTTCGGTCACCGTGGACGGCACGCTGGTCTGTTCCTGCCTGATGCTGGCGGCGGAAGCCCACGGCAAGCGCGTCGAGACCATCGAGGGCATGGCGGGCGAGGAGTTGCACCCGTTGCAGCGCAAGTTCGTGGAACATGCGGCGCTGCAGTGCGGATTCTGCACGCCCGGAATCCTTGTGGCCGCAAAGGCGCTGCTGGACCGGAATCCTGACCCGACGGATACCGAGGTGCGCTATTGGCTGGCAGGAAACCTGTGTCGCTGCACGGGCTATGACAAGATCATCCGCGCCGTGCAGGACGCCGCGGCGGAAATGCGTCAGGACCATCGGGGGGCTGCATGATGGCGAAGGATGAACTGAAGACCGGATACAGGCTGATCGGTACCCGACCCCCGCGCCCCGACGGGCTGGACAAGGTGACGGGCCGCGCGCGCTATGGCGCGGATTTCTCTCTGCCCGGGATGCTCTGGGCTGCTGTCGTGCGGTCACCCCATGCCCATGCGCGGATCGTGAAGATCGACGCCTCGAAAGCCCTGGCGCTGGAGGGCGTGAAGGCCGTGGTGACGCGCGCCGACCTGCCGACGGGGCTTACGGGCGAGGAGCTGAACCTGCAGAACAACACCCTGGCGGGCGAAAAGGCCCTTTACGACGGGCACGCTGTGGCGGCAGTAGCGGCGACCTCGGCCCTGCTGGCGCAGGATGCGGCGCGGCTGATCGACGTCACTTATGAGGTGTTGCCGCATGTGACCGACGTGGATGCGGCGATGGCCAAGGGCGCCCCGGTCATCCGCGATGGCGTTGCGGATTATTCGGTGCCGGAAGGAATGCATGGAAACGTCGCCCGCCATATGGAGTTCGGGCATGGCGACGTCGATGCGGGCTTTGCCGCTGCCGATATTGTGCGCGAACATACCTACAAGACCGAGGCGACACATCAGGGCTATATCGAACCGCATGCCGCCGTGGGCCAACTGGGCGAGGATGGCCGGGGGGAGATGTGGGTTTGTACGCAAGGCCACTGGTACATCCGCCGGATGAGCGCGGCGGTGCTGGGGATCGACGCGGCGAACTTGCGGGTGACGCCTTCGGAAATCGGTGGCGGGTTTGGCGGCAAGACCACGATCTTCATGGAGCCGCTGACTCTGGCCCTGTCTAAAAAGGCGGGCGGGCGCCCGGTCAAGCTGGTGATGAGCCGGTCCGAGGTGCTGCGGGCGACGGGGCCGACGGCCAGCGCGTCGATGGACGTGAAGCTGGGGATGAAGAAGGACGGCACGATCACCGCCGGTCAGGTGTATTTCCGGATGCAGGGCGGGGCGTTCCCGGGGATGTCCCCGATTGGCGAGGCGCTGCCCTGCGCCTTTGCCTGCTACGACATTCCGGCCCTGAAGCACGAGGCGGTGGAAGTGATCGCCAACCGGCCGAAAGCCGCGGCCTATCGCGCGCCCGGTTCACCCATGGCGGCTTTCGCGGTGGAAAGCCTGGTCGACGAGATGTGCCGCGAGCTGAAACTGGACCCGATCGAAGTGCGGCTGAAGAACGGGGCGAAGAACGGGTCGAAATCGTCTTACGGGCCGGTCTACAACGTGATCGGCCTCAAGGAGACGCTGGAGGCCGCAAAGGCGCATCCGAACTATGCGATCCCCCTTGGCCCCAATCAGGGGCGCGGCGTTGCCTCGGGCTTCTGGTTCAACCATGGCGGCGAAACCTCGGTTTCGCTGGCTGTGGGCGAGGACGGGACGGCAACCGTTTCCATCGGCACGCCGGATATCGGCGGCAGTCGCGCCTCCATCGGGCTGATGGTGGCGGAGTGCCTAGGCATCCCATATGAGAACGTCCGGGTGAATGTGGTCGAAACAGGCGCGTTGGGGGTGAACGAACCCACCCATGGCAGTCGGGCGACCTTTGCCAGCGGCAAGGCAGCGGTGGAAGCGGCCAGGGCTGCGATGGCCGAGATGTGCCGCCGCGCGGCGACCGACTGGGGCATCGACGCGGATGCGGTGGAATGGAAAGACGGCGCGGCACATCCCGCTGGCCCGAATGCGGGCAAGTTCCCGCCCGTGACCATCGGTGAAATCGGGGCCAAGATGGGTTCGACCGGCGGGCCGATCTCGGGTCACCACGAGGTGACGGCGGACGGGGTCGGTGCCAGCTTCGGCACGCATGTCGTGGATGTCGAGGTCGATCCGGAAACGGGCCGGACCACGGTGCTGCGCTATCTGGTGGTGCAGGATGCCGGGACAGCGATCCACCCGGCCTATGTCGAGGGCCAGTATCAAGGCGGTGCCGCGCAGGGCATCGGCTGGGCGCTGAACGAGGAATATGTCTACGGCGAAGACGGGCGGCTGCAGAATCCGATCTTTCTGGATTATCGCATTCCGGTTGCCAGCGACCTGCCGATGATCGACACGGTGATCATCGAGGTGCCGAACCCCGGCCATCCCTATGGCGTGCGCGGTGTGGGCGAAACGGGGATCACCCCGCCCCTGCCCGCCATTGCCTCGGCCATTGCCGGGGCCACAGGTGCGCGTGTCCGCAGCCTGCCTTGCACCCCGCCAAAGGTGCTGGCGGCAATCAAGGCGAAAAAGGGCTGAGCCGTGGCTAAGGTCCATCTCTGGGCCAGTCTGCGGCGCTTCGCCGACGGGCAGGAGGTCTTCGAGGTCGAGGCCACGACCGTTGGGCAGATGCTGGATGCGCTGGAGAGGGCGCATCCCGGTCTGGGTCCGGCGATCAAGGCAGGGGTGTCCGTGGCAGTGGACGGCGAAGTGATTGCAAACAACCGCGCGGCACCTGTTGGCCCGGAGAGCGAAGTCTTTCTGCTGCAACGCCTGAAGGGCGGTTAGGCTGCCGTGCCAAGTGGCAGGAGGGCGCATCCTTCCATCGCCCTGTTCAATGACAATGAGGAGCGGAAGCGCTGGCTTGCGGAATCGGCACAAATATGGGTCGGATCAAGGCCTGATCGATATCTGATTGTTTTCCTTGCATGGCTCCGCCACCCTACCCTGTCATTTCACGGATCAGGCGCCTTTCCAAACAGGCCTTGCGTCCGTTTGAGCTTCACCCGGCCTGATCTCATACTAGTAGCCAAGCAAATACAGCATACCAGATATTGAAGATTGCGCTTGCGCGGACCTTCGCATCACCTGCATTAGTATCCGCGAAGCCCGGAACAAGACGATTATTACCGAAACGGACAAAAGCCAGAGCAGTATAGTGCGACGAGAACGTATCGACAGACTGGTCGGCACCCACGCGGCGCTGCTGTCCGAACGCTTGCAGGCGCATCGCCAACAGCTTTTTCCGCCGACGGCACATCGCACCCTGCGCACTTTCACCAGTGGGGAGGTCGCAGACCTGCTTGGGGTGACAGATGCCTATCTGCGCAAGCTCAGCCTTGAAGGACGCGGGCCGCAGCCGGAAACCGGCACCGGGGGGCGCCGATATTATTCGCCCGAGGACGTCATGGCGTTGCGGCAATTGCTGGAAAAGGGTGCGAAAAGCCCCGGCACCTATCTGCCCGGCCGTCGCGGTGACGATCATCTTCAGGTGATCTGCGTCATCAATTTCAAGGGCGGTTCCGGCAAGACAACGACTGCCGCGCATCTGGCGCAAAAGTTGGCGCTGGATGGCTATCGCGTGTTGGCGATCGATCTTGACCCGCAGGCATCGCTTTCGGCGCTGCACGGGTTTCAGCCCGAATTCGCCTTGCTGGATGGCGGCACGCTTTACGACGCGATCCGCTATGAAGACCCGCTGCCGATGCGGGATGTGATCCGCAAGACCTATTTCACCAACCTCGACATCATCCCCGGCAACCTCGACCTGATGGAGTTCGAGCACGACACACCCCGCGTACTGACTGCGCGCACCGGAGAGATGTTCTTTACCCGGATTGGCGACCGGCTGGCCGAGGTAGAGGCAGACTATGATGTGGTGATAATTGATTGCCCCCAACAGTTGGGGTTTCTGGCGATGTCCGCCCTTTCAGCGGCGACGGCGGTGCTGGTGACGGTGCATCCGCAGATGCTGGATGTGATGTCGATGTGCCAGTTTCTGCTGATGGCCTCTGACCTTCTTGGTGTTGTGGCAGATGCGGGCGGCGACATGAATTATGACTGGATGCGATATCTGGTCACTCGCCACGAACCGGGTGACGGTGCACAGAACCAGACGATTTCCCATATGCGATCAATACTGGGGGAAAGTGTCATGAATCATAATATATTGAAATCAAATGCGATTTCCGAGGCAGGCGCTGCAAAGCAAACCCTCTACGAAGTAGACCGCGGCGCGTTTTCCCGGCAGGCCTATGAACGTGCGATGGAAAATCTGAACGCGGTAGGCCAAGAAATAGCCGGTCTGATCCAGCAGGCATGGGGGCGCTGACGGTTTGAGCGTCAGGATTACGCTACAGACGGGCCAGAACCGCCTGCGCTTCGTCGGCCAGATTGGTGCGCAATGCAGCAACGGCCGCTTTGGTATCTCGGCGGGTCGCTGCGGCAGAAATCGCTTCGTGCGAGGCGGGCCCGGTTTCGCCGTCCCCTCCCACACCCGCAAGAGCGCGATAGCGGCGGTCCAATTCGGAAAGCCTTGATCTGGTCTGCAACAGAACGGGCCGTGCTGTTCCGGCGACCAAGGCAAAATGAAAGGCGTCATGCGCCTGCTGCCAGATTAAGGGCTCTGCCTCATACGATGTCCGGCGCAGACGATGCAAAGCACCAATGACGCCGCTTTCCCAAGCCAGGTTTCCCCTTGCAACCGCTTCCCCAAGGGCAAGACAGTCAAGCTCGGTACGTAGCGAAGCAATATCCGCGTATTCTTCCCGAGAGACAGGTGAAACGCGGAAGCCGCACTGATCCTCGAACAGAACCAGACCTTCTGCCGTCAGGCGGGCCAGCGCCTCTCGCAGCGGGCTGATCGAGGTTTGAAACCGCAGGCGGAGGGCATCCAGATTGATCTTGTCATCCGGCAACAGCTCTGCCCGCAGGATCGCTCCGCGCAAATCCGTACAGATGCGGCTGGAAATCGTTTCCTTTCGGGGGGCGACTCGGGGGGCGACGGCCACGGCTCTGTTTCCTTTTGCCTTCGGCGGCACCATGGCAAGGGTGTGACAGAAGCGAAAGACAGAATCATCGATTATGCGGCATAGGGCTTGAGCTTCTTTCTACTCTGGCAGATCGTGCATGAAACCATTCCATATCAGACGGTCCCCATGACCCTTTCCCTGGCCCAAGTGACACACGCCGCCATTCGCGCGGACATCATTTTCGGCGTTCTTGCCCCACGGCAGAGGCTAAGGCTTGATGACCTTCAACTGCGGTACAGGGCCTCGATCCCTACACTGCGTGAAGTGCTGAACCGCCTCACATCGGAATCACTGGTGATTGCCGAGGATCAGAAAGGTTTCGCCGTCGCGCCCATTTCCATTGATAACCTGCTTGAACTGGCCAGCCTGCGGAAGCTTATCGAATTTCATGCGCTGGAACTTTCCTTTCAGCGCGGCGACGTGGACTGGGAGGCGGAGGTCGTCGCGGCACATTACAGGTTGTCGCGGATCGAGGATCAGCTCATGTCCGGCGAAGCAGCGGACCGGACAGAGTGGAAGCGCTATGACTTTGGTTTTCACCAGACGCTGATCGGCGCCTGCGGTTCTGCCGAGCTTCTTTCGCTGCACCGCGCCGTCTTCGACAAATATCTGCGGTATCAGATGATCTTCCTGACGTTTCGCGGCCAGATTGCGGCCGATGAACACCGCAGCCTGAAAGAGGCTGCATTGTCCCGCGATTTTTTGGCGGCACGGGTGGTTCTTGAGCGGCATATCGATGGCGGAGTCGAACACGCCTTGCGTGCGCAGGCCAGCATGGCGCCCCCCGCCACCTAGAGCTGCGCCAAACCTCTGTTCAGGATGTCGCGCACCCAGCCGTCATCGGGCTGCTCACCGGTGAATATTTGGAAAGCCTGCACACCCTGATGGAAGTACAATTCATAACCCGAAAGAAAGGTCGCGCCCGACGCTTCGACCTGACGGCGGAATTCGGTCCGGTCTGGCGTGTAGACAGCGTCAAAGGCCCAGCTTACGGCGCCACGCACCCCGTCCGGCAGGGGAGAGCCCGGCCGGCCAACCATTCCCAGTGGCGTGCAGTTGACCGCGCCATCCAGTCCCGAAAGATCGGCCAGCTGACCCGGTTCTGCTGTCTGCACGGGCAGGCCCGGATACTGCTTCGCAATTGCGCGCGCCAATGAGGCGACCTTGGCAGGATCGCTGTCATGCAGCACGATGCCGGTCGACCCAAGCTCTGCCAGTCCGAAGGTCACCGCCCTGCCTACACCGCCCGCGCCTATTACCAGCACACGGCCAGGCGACGCTCCAAAGCGTTCCCTGAATGCGGCGACAAAACCCGAATAGTCGGTATTGAAGGCTCGTGGCCCTTCCGGTGTGAAGCGGATGGTGTTCGAAGACCCCATCGCCGTCACCACCGGATTGCCGGCGGGAACCAGCTTTGCCACCTGTTCCTTGTAGGGATACGTGACGTTCACGCCGTCAAAGCCATGCTTCGCGCATTGATCCAGCAAACCGGCAAGGCCAAGCCCGCGCTCCTCTGGAATGATCAGGTCATAACTGGCATTGCCGCCAACCGACAGTGCGCAGACCATATGCAGAACCGGTGACCGCGAGGCGGCGATGTTGCCGCCGATCAGCCCAAGCCGCCAGGTGCGCGGGCGGGACAGGTGTTTCATCCTTCATATCCCAGAAGGCGGGGCAGACCGAGCACAAGACCCGGAAAAGCCGCCAGCAGGGCCAGTGCGACGATCAGCGCGACAAGATAAGGTACGCCCTCCTTCACCATCTCCTTGATCGGTATTCCTGTCGTGCCATTGATGACGAACAGCAACATCCCGTAGGGCGGTGTAATCAGTCCAATCATGCAATTGACGACCGACATCACCCCGAAATGCACCGGATCAATCCCCAGCGCACGGGCCGTGGGCAGGAACAGGGGGATGATGACCAGGATGATCGTCGAGGCGTCCAGCACGCAGCCCAGAAGCAGGAACAGCACGTTGACGAAAAGGATAAAGCCGAACTTGCCAAAATCCATCGTATCCAGAAGGTTGGACAATGTTGCCGGCACATTCTCGGTCGCGACGATATAGTTGAAGATCAGCGCCGAACCGATCACCAGACCGACCGAAGCCGACGACCGGGCCGAATCCAGAAACACCTCATAGATCGACCGAAGCGTGAGCGAGCGGTAAAGGATACCCGACACCAGCAGGGCATAAAGCGCGGCAACGGCGGCGGCCTCGGTCGGGGTGGTGACACCGCCATAGATGCCCGCCAGCAATATCACCGGCATCATAAGGGCAGGCAGCGCACGCAACGTAACACCGGGCAACTGGCGCAGGGGCACGGCATCCTCGGCGGGGATATCGCGGCGATGGGCGATGACCGTGGTTATGATCATCAGACAGAGCGTCATCAAAAGGCCGGGAACCACGCCACCCAGAAACAGGTAACCGATAGAGGTATCGGAGACGAGCGCGTAAAGGACCATAGGAATTGACGGCGGGATGATCGGTCCGATGGTGGCTGACGCCGCCACTACGGCCCCTGCGAAGCCGCGGCTGTAGTGCCCGGTTTTCAGCATCATCGCGATGGAAATCTTGCCCACGCCCGCTGCATCGGCGACGGCAGAGCCCGACATGCCCGAGAAAATGAGCGAGACCAGGATATCTACCTGCGCCAGCCCACCCTTGAATCGCCCGACCATGGCCTTGCAGAAATCCAGCAGCCTGTCGCTGATTGCACCCGCGTTCATGATGTTTGCGGCAACGATGAACAGCGGCACGGCCAGCAGCACAAAGCTGTCATAGACCGACTGGATCAACTGTTCCGACGCCAGCGCCAGATCCTGCCCGGACACGGACAGGTAAGCTACCGCAGACACGATCATCGCCAGGGCAATGGGCATTCCCAGCGCGGCGGTGAAGCACAGGACGAACAGGCACAGGCCAAAGGCCAAACTCATCGCCCGTGCTCCGTGTCGATCACGTCATAAGAGGTGATCTGGCCTTCAAGGTCAGGCTTGCCCCGCAGGAAGTCGACGATCACCCGGCCGTAGCGCAGGATCATCATGGTCATGAAGGCCATGTAAATGATGAAGACATAGGTCAGCGGGATGCGCATTGTCGAACTGCGCTTGATCTTCAGGAATTCGATATAGTCCCAGGTCGGCAAGTAGGCAGCGACAAAGGCGACAACGATCATTACCGCGCAGATCATCGAAAATACGCGCTGTACCGGACGGCGGACGGAAAGATACAGGATATCGAACCGGATATGATCCGACGGCCGCAAGCAGAAGGCCGACCCCCAGAACACGATCCAGACCCAAAGCGACAGGCACAGCTCTACCGTCCAGCCGATCGACAGGCCCAGAACATAGCGCGCGGCTATCTGTACGAGGAAGACAGCGAACAGGGCGGCGAGAAATCCCGCCGCCACTGCATCCGCCCCGCCCCGCAGCCTTTGCAGGATGCGGTCCATCTTGTACCTTTACTTTGCCAGCTCGTTGATCCGGTCCAGCATGCCCGCGGGCCAGTCCTTTGCATAGTCCGACGCCAGATAATCCGCCTGAACCTTGGTGCGGAAGGCTTCCACATCGGGCTCATAGACCTTCAGGCCCTTCTCGGTCAGGAAGGCCACGGCATCGGCTTCTTTCTGAAGCTGAAGCTGGCGGGCATGTTCCGCCGCTGCTTCCGCCGCCGCCAGCGTCGCTGTCTGCTGCTCTGGCGTCATGGCATCCCAAGCCGCCTTCGAGATTGTCAGATAGTTCAGATCGACCAGATGCGAGGTCAGCACGACCTGGTTCGTTACCTCATAGAATTTGCTGTCGATCACCGTCGGCAGCGGATTGTCCTGACCATCCACGGCGCCGGTCTGCAAGGCGGTGTAAAGTTCGGGGAAGGCGACCGGTACCGGGCTTGCTCCCAGCGCACCGCCAAGGAACTGCCATGCATCACTGCCCGGCATGCGCAGCTTGACCCCGGCCATGTCGGCGGGGGTTTTGATTTCCTTGTCGCCCCTCAGGTTGATCTGGCGCTTGCCCAGATACATGACCGCCAGAAGCTTCACGCCCAGCTCTGCTTCGACCTTTGCTTTCAGTGGGTCCATGATCGGATCGTTGAAGACCGCGACCTGATGCTCGGCGGACTGATGGACATAGCCCGCCGTCAGGATGGTGAATTCCGGAAAAAAGCTGGAAAACTCTTGCGCCGAAGCGATGGACATTTCCAGATTGCCGCGCGCGATGGCCTCCAGCTCTGTGCCCTGCTTGAACAGTGTGCCGTTCCAGTGCGGCTCGAACGTGGCGAATTCGGCAACGCCAGGACCGAACTTCTCGATCAGGCCGATGGCGCGACTGTCGGTCTCGGTGTTCACCGAAGACAGGCGCAGCGTGATCTTGTCCTGTGCCAGCGCGATCCCCGCAGACAACAGCATTGCACCCGTAGCGGCGGCAGTCAGCAGCGCACGGCGCGTGGTGGTGAAGGGCATGGGTTCCTCCCGTTTCATTTGATCCCTTGATCCGCCCCCTCCCCGGGGCGGCAGCGACGGGCGCCGGAATCACCGACCTGGCCATCGTTCAACGTGTCTAGCACCACATGATCGACCCTTCCTATCGAAATTTATGATCCACAAATAATCGTTTTTCTTTCCTTTCATTTGGTGATGCATCTATGCTCGCGCGTCCACAAAAGGGGTGCGAAATGAAGCTGCCAAAGAACCTGTTCAAGGCGGCGCTGGCAGAGGGGCGGGCGCAGATCGGGCTATGGGTCACCATTCCCGGCCCCGACAATGCCGAGGCGCTCGCAGGCTGTGGTTTTGACTGGCTGCTGATCGATACCGAACATTCCACCATCGCGCTGGATACCGTGAAATCCATGCTGCAGGCTATCGCGCCTTATCCTGTCAGTGCAGCGGTACGCCCCGGCTGGAACGATCCGGTCGAAATCAAGCGCATCCTCGATGCAGGCGCACAGACGATCCTTGTCCCCTATGTGCAGAACGCCGAAGAAGCGGCACGCGCCGTCGCTGCCGTGCGCTATCCCCCCGCAGGCATGCGCGGCGTCGCTGGCATCACCCGCGCGACTCGGTACGGCCTTGTTGCCGACTACACCGCCCATGCCGACAGCGAGATCTGTCTGCTTGTGCAGGTCGAGACTGCCGAAGCACTGAAAAACATCGAGGCCATCGCAGCCGTGGAAGGCGTTGACGGGATATTTGTCGGCCCCGCCGATCTTGCCGCCAGCATGGGGCATCCGGGAAATCCTGGTGCGGCACCCGTCAGGGCCGCAATTCTGGATGCCATCGGCCGTATCCGTGCCGCGGGAAAGCCGGCAGGGATCCTGAGCCTTGATCCCGATTTCCTGAAAGAGGCCGCTGCCGCGGGTTCGCTGTTTACGGCTGTGGATGTTGATCAGGCCATTCTTTTGCGCGGGGCACGTGCCACCGCCAAAGACTGGAAGCGCTGAAAAGCGGCACCGCCATACGAAAACGCCCGCACCTTCCGGCGCGGGCGTTCTGTCACATCGGCAGCGATTGCCTTAGCGGCGCAGGCCCAGGCGTTCGATCAGAGTGTTGTAGCGGGCTTCGTCCTTGCCCTTCAGGTAGTCCAGCAGCTTGCGGCGCTGGGCGACCATCATCAGCAGACCCCGGCGGGAATGGTTGTCTTTCTTGTGGGTCTTGAAATGCTCGGTCAGCGTGGCGATGCGCGATGACAGGATCGCGACCTGCACTTCGGGTGAACCGGTATCACCTTTGGCGGTGGCATACTCGCCGATCAGGCGCTGTTTTTCTTCGACAGTGATCGACATCGGGGACTCCTTTCGGAAGCAAGAGAAATGGCGCAGGCCGGGATGTCGTCCAGCAAGGCCCTTGGAGGGTTTTCCGCAGGGCATGACCAACGGATGGGTGCCTATAGGGGGAATCGCCATGAAAGGGAAGTGGAAAGCTCAGTTGTGAATCTGGATCTGCTCGGCGATCCGCGCCGCCCATTTGCCGACGATGGGAATGAAGTCGATCTTTGCCAGCGACAGTGCCAGAAAGGACACCACAACCGTCGCCCCGATCACCGTACCAAGGCCGGTGGCCAGCCCGCGCAGGAACTGGAAACCGATCATCTGCCAATAGGAATTGTGCACCTTGATGTAGCGATGCGCATTCAGCCGGGCCAGCTCCACCCTCAGGCTGGCAAGTTCCGCCAGCACCGCATCCGATTCGGCCTGCGGGCGCTGGCCTGGGGTATCAGGGGGCATGGACAAGGCGGAACCTCATACAGGACGAAACGCGATGCATGAAGGCTGCACGATTTGCCGCCCTATGCAAGCAGCAACACCCGTATTGCGTGCCGGTTCCTGCGGGATCAGGCCCTGAACACCCGGCTGGGGTGCAGTTCACCTCCGCGATAGGTGCCCACCGCCACCGCCTTGCCCTCATGGCTGGCCCAGGCTGAATCGCCCCACTGCAGGCTGCCGGTCACCTGCCCCGGATTGCCGTTCCTCAGCCGGGCCGCCCCTTCCGGCGTGGCGCGCAACTCGGGCAGGTCAAACAAACCCAGTTCCAGAGGCAGCAGGAACGCATCTGCCGCATCGGTCCGCGCGACCGCCTCGACCTGTTCCAGTGTGACCGATTCCTTCAGATCGAAGGGGCCGGACCATATCCGGCGCAAGTTCCGGACATGGCCAAGGCAGCCCAAATCCGCGCCCAGATCGCGTGCGACAGAGCGGACATAACCACCCTTGCCGCAGACCATTTCCAGTTCGGCATGATCGGCATCGGGGCGGGCGGTCAGGATCAGGCTTTCGACCCACAGCGGGCGTGCCGCCAGATCCATCACCTCGCCCTCGCGTGCCAGATCATAGGCGCGCTCGCCATCGACCTTGACAGCAGAGTATTGCGGAGGAACCTGCATGATCTGGCCGCGAAATGCAGCCATGGCCGTCTCTATTTCAGCGGTTTCGGGCCGGTTTTGTGATGCTGCGATCACCTTGCCCTCGGCATCGTCGGTGTCGGTCGCTGCGCCGAAGGTGACGGTGAAGCGGTAGCATTTCAACGCGTCGGCGATGAAAGGGATGGTCTTGGTTGCCTCTCCCAATGCCACCGCCAGCAGCCCGGTCGCGGCCGGGTCCAGCGTTCCGGCATGGCCTGCCTTTTGCGCCTGAAACGCCCAGCGCAGCTTGCCCACCACGGCGGTCGACGTGATGCCCGCGGGCTTGTCCACCACCACCCAGCCGGAAACGTCCCGCCCCTTGCGATTGCGTGCCACCTGTCGACCTTTCCGAGTTGTCGAACCGCGCCAGTATCCGCCCCGTGGCGGCGGGTCAATCCGCTGACGGCAGGACCACACCGACGATCGGACCCATGGGAAAGCCCAGATCGTCCCTGTTCAGATCGGGTGCAAACAGCCGGGAAATGCTGCCATCCAGATACAGCGCATCGCGCAGCCCCAGACCATCGCGGAAGAACCGGGCAAAGGTGTGAAAGTTCACCGGTTCGTCCGTCATCACGAAAAAGGCGCGGCTGCCGTCAACGGAAACGCCCACAGCATTGCGGTAAAGCCGCGAATCCGAATCTTCCAGAAACCTCGGATGCAGGGCGCCATCGATGACCAGCATCGGGCCGGATTGTGTGGCAAAGCGACAGTCGGGCGGCGATGCGGCATAGGCATCTGTTTCGATCACAGAAAACCGTCCGGTCTCAATGCAAAACACGCCGTTGGGTTTCAGCCCGAAATTGCCCGGCCCTTCGCTTGTCACCAGTCTCTGCAACTCCCTGCCGTCCTCGACATACAGCCCGACGGCGCTGCGGTCGGGCTGATACATGCCGGCGTTCATGGCAAAACCCAATCGGTTCCGCTTGACTGCCAGCGCATCCCGTAACCGGTCGAACGTGCCAAAGGGTTTGCCGTCCGGCCCGGTGAGCCACAGACGCAGATCGTCGATCGCTGCATCGACCTCGCACAGGCTATAGGGGACGCCGTCGTGATCTGCGTGACGGCACGACAGGGCATGGACCGATCCGGCGGGAAAAAGTGCGGCGACGGTGACAAAGGCCGCCTTAGTGATCGTCTTCATCTTCATCCCGGCCCGCGGCAATGTCGCGCTGCACCTTCTCGTCCGCGAAAAGACGGCGGGTTTCGTCAAGCCTGTCAAAGGTTTCATCGATCGCGAAGCGCAGTTCGGGCGCATATTTCAGCGTCATTTCGCGCGCAACCAGATGACGAAGTTCCCCCCTGTTCCGGCGTAGCGCCGCCAGCGCCAGATCCCTGTCATGCCCGCCCAGCGGCAGCACATAGGCAGTGGCAATCTTCAGGTCGGCGGTGGTGCGAACCTCTCCTACGGTGATCGACATGCGGTTCAGGTCGGGATCGTGCACGTCGCCGCGCGCCAGCACGTCGGACAACGTGCGGCGGATCAGTTCGCCCACGCGAAGCTGCCGTTGTGACGGACCGGAACCAGTGGAAAAGCGCTGTGCCATGCCCGGATATGTAGGCCAAGCCCGATGCCCCCGCAACCGGGCCTTTGCCAAGCCACGGCGAAGCCGTTACAGACGGAACCGCAGCAGGGGGATGGCGATATGGCAGAACTTCCGGGGATCATCGTCGCGGGCGCCTCAGGGCGGATGGGGCAGACGCTGGTGACGCTTGTCCGGGAAAGCGATGCGATGCGGCTGACGGGTTGCGTCGAACGCGCAGGGCACGCATGGGTCGGGCGTGATCTGGGCGAGTGTCTGGGCGGTGCCGCCATTGGCGTGCCGGTGGTTGACGATCCGCTGGATCTGCTGGCGGCCGGGGCACGGGCCATTGTTGATTTCACCAGCCCGGCCGCGACGGTGGGCTTTGCGGCACTGGCCGCGCAGGCACGCGTCGTGCATGTGATCGGCACCACGGGACTCGAGGCTCAACATCTGACGGCGATCAAGGCGGCGGCCCGCCATGCGGTGATCGTACGTGCAGGCAACATGAGCCTTGGCCTGAATTTGCTGACCGGACTGACCCGCAAGGTGGCCGAGGCACTGGGGCCGGAATTCGACATCGAGATCGTGGAAGCGCACCACAACCGCAAGGTCGATGCGCCATCGGGCACGGCGCTGATGCTGGGTCAAGCGGCGGCGGCGGGGCGCAACCAGCGGCTGGAGGACGTTTCAGACCGGGGTCGAGACGGCATCACCGGGGCCCGTGTGCAGGGCCATATCGGCTTTTCCGCGATCCGGGGCGGGGACATCGTGGGCGAGCATGACGTGATCTTCGCCGGACCGGGCGAAAGGATCGTGCTGCGGCATGTGGCGACCGACCGCGCCATTTTTGCCCGTGGCGCGCTGCGCGCCGCGTTGTGGGGGATCGACAAGAACCCCGGCGAATACGACATGCAGGATGTGCTGGGGCTGTAGCCCGGATTGGCGGCAGCGAAGATTTTCACCCGACCGTTCAGAAATCGATCGCCAGCCCCTTCTTTTCCCAGTCCCCGTAGCGAACAGGCTCTGGCCCCTCGCGCCCGCCCAGTTCCGGGGGAAGGGCAGATGAACCGGCGGCCTTGCGGCGGGCCTCTGCCTCTGCCAGCGCGCGTTTCGCAGCTTCGGGCAGGTCGGGTTTCATAGCGTCAGACATGGCCGTTCCTTGTGGTGCCTTGGCAAGTGATATACGCCGTGCCCATGGCGAAACAAGGCTTGGTCAGGGCGGGAAAGGGCGGCGGCAGGCCGGTCGCGGGAATATTGCCGCGCCGTGCGGCACTGGCGCTGCTGGCAGGTGTGTTGGCAGAGGGGCGGCTGCTTTCGGAAATGCTGGCCGGTCCCGGCTCCCCCCTGAACGGGTTGTCGGCATCCGACCGGGCACGGGCGCAGCGCATGGCGACGATGGTGCTGCGAAATCTGTCCCGTGCCGATACTGTGCTGGCGCCACTGGCCCGCAAGTCACCGTCCCCCGCCATCCGAGACCTGCTGCGGCTGGCGGTTGTCGAACTTCTGGCATGGGGTGAGGCCGCGCATGGCGTGGTCAATGTCGCGGTGGAGCTTGCGCGCGAGCAGGGCCGGGGCGGCAAGGGCGACGGGCAGGCGGCTTTCGTCAACGCGGTGCTGCGGCGTGTCGCAGAAACCGACCCTGACATGTGGAAATCGCTGCCCGCACAGCCGCTGCCGGGCTGGCTGCGTGGCCGGCTGATGAGCGCTTATGGCAAATCCGCGGTTCAGGCGATGGAAGCGGTGCAGGCGCTGCCACCACCCATCGATCTGACCCCGCGCGATCCGGTCGAAACGCCAGCACTGGCGGCGGAACTGGGAGCAGAGATTTTGCCCAACGGCAGCCTGCGGTTGCGTGAAGCGGGTCAGATCAGCGATCTGCCAGGCTATGCGGCGGGTCGCTGGTGGGTGCAGGATTTCGCCGCATCGCTGGCGGTGCCTGTTTTGAACCCGAAACCGGGCCTGCGGGTGCTGGACCTGTGCGCTGCGCCCGGCGGCAAGACCCTGCAACTGGCTGCCGCCGGGGCAAATGTCACCGCGCTGGACCTGTCGGAAACCCGGCTGGCCCGCCTGCATGAAAATCTGGCGCGCACCGGTCTGACCGCACAGGTCGTCACCGCCGACGCGCTTGACTGGCAGCCGGAAGCGCTTTTTGACGCCGTTTTGCTCGACGCGCCCTGTTCTGCTACGGGAACCATCCGCCGCCATCCTGACCTGCCGTTCGCGAAACGCGCAGCGGGTCTGAACGACCTGTTCGCCCTGCAGGGCCGGATGATCGATCGCGCGCTGGGTTTTTTGAAGCCGGGCGGAAAGCTGGTCTATTGCACATGCTCCCTGTTGCCCGAAGAGGGCGAACGTCAGATCGCCTCTGCTCTCGGGCGTCATGGCAATCTGCAACTGCTCCCCGACGCAAACGCGCTGCCGGGTATCGACCCGGCCTGGATCGGCCAGCATGGGCTGCGGCTGCGCCCCGATTTCATGGCTTCCCTGGGTGGCATGGACGGGTTTTTCATCGCTTGCCTGCTGCGCGGCTAGGCGCGCTGTCGCCCACTGTCAGCGGGGGCTGGCCTTGGGCGCGGTTTTGGGGCAATGAAATCGGCGTGGCAGGATAGAAAACAGGACGGGATTGGCCGCAAGCATGGGATGGTCGGAGGCCCGCAAGCGCATGATGAACCGTCTGCATGCGCGGACGGGCGGGCGGTCGCGCCCGGTCGAGGCGTTTACATCGCAGCCAGAACCGAGATCGATGGGGATTTTTGCGCGCGGACGCCAGATCCTGGCAGGAAACCTTTTGTTCGCCGGACATCTGGTTGAACCAAAGGGACAATCCATATGGGACGTTCCGGCACCCTCGGTGGCCTTTTCGGATGAACTGCATGGCTTTGTCTGGCTGGATGACCTTGTTGCCGTGGGCGATGCCGCAGCACGACAAAAGGCGCGCGACTGGACGCTGGAATGGGTGCACCGCTACGGGCAGGGGCAGGGGCCGGGTTGGCCGCCCGATGTGACCGGGCGCCGTGTGATGCGGCTTGTCAACCACGCCGTCATGCTGATGCAGGGCATGGATCGTGAGCAGAGCGCGGCGATGTTTGCCACACTGGCCCGGCAAACGCTGTTCCTGTCGCGGCGCTGGAAATCGGCCCAAGCCGGCCTGCCACGGTTCGAGGCATTGTGCGGACTGGTCTGTGCGGCGCTGTCGCTGGAAGGCATGGGCGACAAGGTGGATGATGCGCAGGTGGCGCTGGGCAGCGAATGCGCGCTGCGCATAGATGCAGGGGGCGGCATCCCCTCGCGCAACCCGGAAGAACTGCTTGAGGTGTTTACCCTGCTGACCTGGGCGCAAACTGCCTTGACGCAGTCCGGCAAGGTGCCGGTCGACCCGTTGCTGGAGGCAATCGGACGTATCGCACCGGGGCTTCGGGCATTGCGCCATGCCGATGGTGGACTTGCCCGGTTTCATGGCGGGGGGCGAGGGGCAGACGGGCGGCTGGAAGCGGCACTGGCAGCTTCGGGCGTGCGGCAATCGGCGCTTCGTGGTCTTGCAATGGGTTTTGCCCGGTTGGCGGCGGGGCGCACGACCGTTATCGTTGACGCAAGCGCACCTCCGAAAGGGCGGGCCTCGGCACAGGCCCATGCCTCTACCCTAGCGTTCGAGATGACATCGGGGCGGCGCCCGCTGTTGGTCAACTGCGGGCCGGGGGCCTTGTTCGGGGCCGACTGGCATCGCGGGGCACGGGCGACCCCGTCGCAGACCGTGTTGGGGCTGGAGGGCTTTTCGTCATCCCGTTTTGGCAAGCGTCGCGACGACAGCTTTGCAGAAACGCCGATCAAGGTCCGCTGTCAGGCCAGCCTTGGCGAAAACCGCGAACAGCGGCTGACGCTTAGCCATGACGGCTATCTGCTGACCCACGGCCTGATGCATTTGCGCGAACTGGAACTTGCGCCGGATGGTCGCAGCCTTGCAGGCAGCGACACACTGCTTGCATCTACCGCTGCGGAACGCAGGCGTGTCGATCGCGTGCTGCAGTTCGGCAATCTTGAAGGAATTTCCTATTCGCTACGTTTCCATTTGCATCCGGATGTGGATGCGACCCTCGATATGGGCGGAACGGCTGTTTCGATGGCCTTGCGCAGCGGCGAGATCTGGATCTTTCGATACAACGGCGTTGGCGACCTGACCCTGCAACCCTCTGTCTATATGGAAACAGGGCGGCTGAAGCCGCGCCCGACCAGACAGATCCAGATTCTGGCAAGGCTGACGGATTACGCCGCCCAGGTTAGCTGGACACTTTCCAAGGCACAGGATACGCCCTCGGCGCTGCGGGATACGATCCCTGCCGATCCCGAGACAGACGAAAACTGAGCCCAGACATTTCCCCGCCCGCCCAGAGACCCCGACCGAAGGACAGGACATGACCGATCTCGTTCCCCTGCGCCGTGCGCTGATTTCCGTTTCCGACAAGACCGGCCTGCTGGAATTTGCCCGGGCCCTGGCCGGTATGGGGGTCGAGCTTCTGTCGACGGGCGGCACGGCGGGCCTTCTGCGCAATGCCGGGCTGAAGGTCAGGGATGTGGCCGAGGTGACCGGTTTTCCCGAAATGATGGACGGGCGGGTGAAAACGCTGCATCCGGCGGTGCATGGCGGGTTGCTGGCGCTGCGCGACGATGCCGAACATCTGGCGGCAATGGCGGCCTATGGGATCGAACCCATCGATCTGCTGATCGTGAACCTGTATCCGTTCGAAGAAACGGTGGCCAGGGGCGGCAGCTACGCGGACTGCGTCGAGAATATCGATATCGGTGGTCCGGCGATGATCCGCGCGGCGGCCAAGAACCACGCCTTTGTGACCGTCGTGGTGGATGTGCAGGACTATGAGACTGTTCTGGCCGAAATGCAGGCGCGGGGCGGGTGCACAACACTCGCCACACGCAAGACACTCGCGCAAACGGCCTATGCGCGCACGGCGGCCTATGATTCCGCAGTTTCCACATGGATGGCTGGCGCGATCGGGGCAAAAAACCCGCGTCGTCGCGCCTTTGCCGGGGCATTGGCCCAACCCATGCGCTATGGCGAGAATCCGCATCAGCAGGCCGCTTTCTATACCGACGGATCGAACCGCCCCGGCGTTGCCACCGCGCGGCAGCATCAGGGCAAGGAGCTGTCCTACAACAACATCAACGACACCGACGCGGCCTATGAACTTGTCGCGGAATTCGACCCCGCAAAAGGCCCGGCCTGTGCGATCATCAAGCATGCCAACCCCTGCGGCGTGGCGCGGGGCAAAACACTGGCCGAGGCCTATCGGCGGGCCTTCGATTGTGATCGCACCTCGGCCTTTGGCGGAATCATCGCGCTGAATCAAAGGCTGGATGCGGAAACGGCCGAAGAAATCGCCGGTATCTTTACCGAGGTCGTAATCGCCCCCGGCGCGGATCAGGGCGCGATGGACGTCTTTGCCAAGAAGAAAAACCTGCGGCTGTTGACCACCGATGCCTTGCCCGATCCTGTCGCAGCCGGGCTGGCCTTCCGGCAGGTGGCGGGGGGCTTTCTGGTGCAGGACCGAGACGCGGGGCGGATTGCCAGGGGTGACCTGAAGGTGGTCACGAAACGCAAGCCAAGCCCGGCAGAGATCGAGGACATGCTTTTCGCCTGGACTGTGGCAAAGCATGTGAAATCGAATGCGATCGTTTATGTAAAGGACGGCGCGACTGTCGGCGTGGGCGCGGGCCAGATGAGCCGCGTGGACAGCACCCGCATTGCGGCCCGCAAGGCGCAAGATATGGCAGATGCGCTGGGCCTGTCCGTGCCGCTTACAACAGGCTCTGTTGTGGCGTCAGATGCGTTCTTTCCGTTTGCTGACGGGTTGCTCGCAGCGGCAGAGGCCGGGGCAACGGCGATCATCCAGCCGGGTGGATCGATGCGCGATCAGGACGTGGTCGATGCTGCGGATGCTGCGGGGCTGGCGATGGTCTTTACCGGCCAGCGCCATTTCCGCCACTAGGGGGCGATGATGCGTCTGGCAATCAAGGTTGCAGCGGCGACATTCCTTGTCGACCAGATCAGCAAATATGCCGTTGTCCACCTGATGCGGCTGGACAACCTGAAGGCCATTGATGTTCTGCCCCCATACCTGAACCTGCGCATGGCGTGGAACCAGGGTGTGAACTTCGGTCTGTTTTCCAATGGATCCGATCTTGGGCGCTGGCTGCTGATCCTGCTGGCACTGGTCATTTCCGCATGGGTCTGGCGCTGGGTCAGCGAGGGCGATCTGGGGAAGTGGGCGCATGTCAGCGCGGGCCTGCTGATCGGCGGCGCCTTGGGCAATGTGCTGGACAGGCTGATCTATGGGGCCGTGGCCGATTTCCTGAACATGTCCTGCTGCGGGATCGACAACCCGTATTCCTTCAACGTGGCGGATATTGCGATTTTCGCGGGCGCGCTGGGGCTGGTGGCCTTTGGGGGCAAGCCGGGCAACGGCGGTGCGGCGGCGTGATCCGCCGCTTCCCCCGTGACGCGCAGGGGAACATGCGCTAATACAGGAACGAAAGTGCGAGGGGGCGATAGATGCGGGCGGTTGGCTACGGTCTTTGTGTGGCGCTGATGCTGGGTCTTGCAGGCTGCGGTGACGACAAGACGCCGCAACTGATGAACCTGCGGTCCTCGACCCAGGGGCCGGATGAATTTTCCGTCGTCCCGACCAAGGAACTGGTGCTGCCCGAGGATATGGCCGCCCTGCCGGAACCGACACCGGGCGCGGCGAATCTGGCCGACCCGACACCCGAAGCCGATGCGATTGCCGCGCTGGGCGGCAATCCCGCCGTGGTGACACGGGGCGGGGGCGGGGACGGTGCGCTGGTCAACCACGCCTCGCGCTTTGGACGGCAGGGGGATATCCGTAGCGTCATCGCGTCTGAGGACCTTGCCTATCGGCAAGAGAACAACGCCCGCCTGCTGGAGCGCGTGTTCAAGGTCAATGTGTACTACCGTGCCTATGCGGATCAGTCGCTTGACCAGCACGCCGAACTGGCCCGCTGGCGGCGTGTGGGCATGAAAACCGTCGGTGCCCCACCCGACCCCCGCGATGATGAGTGACGGTCACATCCGCGTCAGCATGGCTTGATACCGCGCCAAAGCCGGGTAGCTTGCGCAAATCGGTCCAGCGGAAGGGTTCAATGGTGCGCGGATTTCTTGCCTTGATGGCCATATACATTTGGCCATGTGCGGTGTTGGCCAATGACGATGTCAGCACGCACACCCTGAAAAACGGCATGCAGATCGTTGTGATCGAGGATCACCGGGCACCGGTCGTTGTGCATATGGTCTGGTATCGCGCAGGCGCCGCGGATGAGCCGAAAGGTCATTCGGGGATCGCACACTTTCTGGAACATCTGTTGTTCAAGGGCACCGATGACCGCGCTCCGGGGGAGTTTTCCCGAGTGGTCGAGGAGCAGGGGGGGTCTGACAACGCCTTCACATCCTGGGACTATACGGCCTATCACCAGCGTGTTGCCGCTGATCGCCTGCCGCTGATGATGGAAATGGAATCAGACCGGATGCGCGATCTCGTACTTGGCGAAGCCGATGTGAAAACAGAGCGCGATGTGATCCTTGAGGAACGCAACCAGCGCACCGACAGCGATCCGGGTGCGCTGTTCGGGGAACAGACCCGCGCCGCGCAATACATGAACCACCCCTACGGCATTCCGGTGATCGGCTGGCGGCACGAAATGGAAAAGCTGTCGCTGGACGATGCTTTGGGCTTTTACCGGCTCTAC
This sequence comes from Paracoccaceae bacterium, assembly GCA_051646105.1. GTDB lineage: Bacteria > Pseudomonadota > Alphaproteobacteria > Rhodobacterales > Rhodobacteraceae > JBOFCO01. The sequence goes on along the minus strand of JBOFCO010000229.1, from coordinate 58,335 downwards.
TATGCGCCGAACAACGCGGTTCTGGTCGTTGCGGGCGATGTGTTTCCCGACGATGTCGTCCGGCTGGCGGAACAGTATTATGGCCCGCTTGAGCCTTCGCCCGGCATTGTTGAACGGGAACGCCCGTCCGAACCGCCGCAGCTTGCCGAGCGCCGTATCGCATTTGCCGATCCCCGTGTTGCGCAGCCCTATGTGATGCGCACCTATCTGGCGCCTGAACGTGACAGCGGAGCGCAGGAAAAGGCGGCAGCGCTGACCATGCTGGCCGAGGTGCTGGGCGGCAATCCTGCGACATCGGTAATGGGAAAGGCGTTGCAGTTCGACAGCCAGACAGCGGTCTATGCCTCGGCCTTTTATGACGGGATGAACATGGATGACACCACATTTGGCCTTGTGGTGGTGCCCGCCGAAGGCGTGTCGCTGAAGGATGCCGAAGACAGGATGGATGCGGTCTTGGCTGATTTCCTGAAAACCGGCGTCGATGCGGCGCGGCTGGATCGGATCAAGACACAGGTGCGCGCCGAACAGATCTATGCCCGTGACAACGTGGAATCGCTGGCCAATCTCTATGGTGCGGCGCTGGCGCAGGGGCTGACCGTCGCCGATGCGCAGACCTGGCCCGATATGTTGCAGGCCGTGACGCCCGAAGATGTCATGAGCGCCGCAAAAGATGTGTTCGACAGGAAGCGGGCGGTCACCGGCTGGCTTCAGGCCGGGGAGGCCGCAGAATGATGCATCGTATCATGCGTGCGCTGTTTTCGACCCTGATGCTGGCATTTCTGGCCCTGCCCGCGCGGGCAGAGATGCAGATACAGTCGGTCACCTCGCCTGGCGGAATCACGGCATGGCTGGTCGAGGAACATCAGATTCCCTTTGTGGCGCTGGAGATCCGTTTCAAGGGCGGATCGTCGCTCGACGTGCCGGATGAGCCGGGCAAGGCCAGCAAGCGCGGTGCGATCAACCTGATGACCGCCACGCTGGAGGAGGGCGCGGGTGATCTGAACGCGCAACAGTTTGCCGAGGCGCGCGAGGCGCTTGCCGCCAGCTATGGCTTTGACGTGCATGACGATGCGCTTTCGGTTTCGGCGCGTTTCCTGACTGAAAACCGCGCCGATGCGGTCGCGCTGCTGCGGCTTGCGCTGGAAAAGCCGCGCTTCGATCAGGACGCGATTGATCGCGTCCGCGGGCAGGTGGCATCCATCATCCAGTCCGATGCGAAAGACCCGGAAAAGATCGCCGGAGAGGTGTTCAATCGCATGGCATTTGTTGGCCATCCGTACAGCACCGATCAGAACGGCACCCTGGATAGCCTGACCACGCTGACCCGCGACGACCTGCTGTCGGCACACGGCCGCGTTCTGGCCCGCGACCGGCTTTATGTTTCCGCTGTGGGTGACATCACGCCGGAAGAACTTGGCAAACTGCTGGACGACCTGCTGGACTGGCTGCCCGCCGAAGGTGCGCCGATGCCCGGCCATGTCGATTTCGGGCTGCCCGGTGGCGTTACGGTTGTGGATTATGATTCCCCACAGTCCATTGCCGTTTTCGGACACACCGGCATCAAGCGCGACGATCCCGATTTCTTTGCCGCCTATATCCTGAACCATGTGCTCGGTGGCCCCGGTTTCGGGTCGCGCCTGATGAACGAGGTGCGGGAAAAACGCGGGCTGACCTACGGGGTTTCGACCTTTCTGGTGCCGATGGACAATGCGGAATTCGTTTCCGGCTCTGTCGCGTCTTCCAACGACAAGATCGCGGAAGCGGTCAGGCTGGTGCAGGAGGAATGGAAGCGGCTGGCGGTTGAAGGCATCACCGCCGAGGAACTGCAAAAGGCCAAGACCTATCTGACAGGTTCCTACCCGCTGCGCTTCGATGGCAACGGTCCGATTGCCGATATTCTGGTCGGGATGCAGATGCAGGGACTGCCCATCGACTATGCGCTGACCCGCAACGATCAGGTGAATGCGGTGACGCTTGAGGATGTGAAGCGTGTGGCCCAGGGCCTGCTGCTGCCGGAAAAGTTGCATTTCGTCGTGGTGGGCAAACCAGTCGGTCTGGAAACCACCCACGACTGACGTGGCATAAGGGAATCGTGGCATTGGCCTTGGGCTGGTGCTATAGATTGTGGGATGAACTCCCCTTATCGCAATATCAGCGCAGACCGGCCGGTCATTCGCCAGCTTGATGAAGCGGCGGTGAACCGCATAGCGGCGGGTGAGGTGGTCGAACGCCCCGCATCCGCCGTGAAGGAACTGGTTGAAAACGCGCTGGATGCGGGGGCGTCGCGTATATCGGTGGCCTATGCCGATGGCGGCAAGACACTGATCCGGGTCACGGATGACGGCTGCGGAATGACGGCAGATGACCTGCCGCTGGCGCTGTCGCGTCACGCCACATCCAAGATCGACGGGTCAGACCTGCTGAACATCCGTAGTTTCGGCTTCCGCGGCGAGGCACTGCCAAGCCTGGGCGCAGTGGGGCGGCTGTCGATCACCAGCCGCGCGGGAGGAGAGGAGGCTGCGCAGATCGCCATAGCGGGCGGGCGGCAGGATGCGGTGCGCCCGGCTGCCCTGACGCGCGGCACGGTCGTTGAACTGCGCGACCTGTTCTTTGCGACACCGGCCCGGCTGAAGTTCCTGCGCACCGACCGGGCCGAGGCACAGGCGATTGCCGAAGTGATCCGCAAGCTGGCGATGGCGGAGCCCCCCGTGGCTTTCACGCTGCGTGATGTGACGGACGGGGGGGAGGGGCGGCAGCTGCTTTCCGTGCAGGCGGAAAACGGCGATCCGGCAACGGCGCTGGAACGCCGCCTGACGCGGATCGTCGGGGCGGACTTCACCGCAAACACGCTTCGGATCGATGCCGAACGCGATGGTTTTCACCTGACCGGGCTGGCGGCGCTGCCCACCTATTCGCGCGGTGCGGCGGTCACGCAGCATCTGTTCGTGAATGGCAGACCCGTGCGGGACAAGCTGTTGCTTGGGGCCTTGCGCGCCGCCTATGCCGATGTGCTGGCGCGTGACCGGCATCCGGCGGCGGTGCTGTTCATCGCCTGCGATCCGCAGAGCGTGGATGTGAACGTGCATCCCGCCAAGGCAGAGGTGCGGTTTCGTGATCCCGGCATGGTGCGTGGACTGATCGTCGGTGCGCTGCGTCATGCTTTGGCAGAAGCGGGGCATCGGGCATCCTCGACCGTGGCAGGCGCAACGCTGGGGGCGATGCGGGCCGAACCTGTAAACGCAGCCCCTCGCGTCTATCAGATGGATTTCGCGCGGCCGTCTGTCACAGCAATCGGCACTGCCTATGTCGCGCAGATGCCGATGGGCTTTGCCGAGGAACCTTCCGCTAGGATAGAGCCACCTTCACCTGTCGAAAACGAAGCCCTGCCCTTGGGCGCGGCCCGTGCGCAGGTGCATGAGAACTACATTATCGCCCAAACGGCGGATGGCATCGTGATCGTCGACCAACATGCCGCTCATGAACGGCTGGTCTATGAACGGCTCAAGGCGCAGTTGGCGGAAAAGGGCATTGCGTCCCAGGCGCTTCTGATCCCGGAAATCGTCGAACTGCCTGCGGGCGGGGCCGAAGCGGTGCTGGAAATCACGGATGAACTGGCGGGTCTGGGACTGGTGATCGAACCCTTTGGTGGCGGGGCCGTCGCCGTACGCGAGACCCCCGCGATCCTTGGCACTGTCAGCGCGTCAGCGCTGTTGCGCGACATTCTGGATGAACTGGACGATCAGGGGAACAGTGCACTGCTGCGGTCGCGCATCGATGCCGTGCTGTCGCGTATGTCCTGCCATGGCTCTATCCGGTCGGGCCGCCAGATGCGGGCAGAGGAGATGAATGCCCTGTTGCGGGAAATGGAGGCGACGCCGCTTTCCGGGCAGTGCAATCACGGGCGACCAACCTATGTTTCCCTGAAGCTGTCGGATATCGAAAGGCTGTTCGGAAGGACATGATTGAAATCGCCGGATACCGCTTCGCGCTGGACGATCCGCGTGTGCTGGCCGCGCTGACCGGGGCGGCGTTGCTGCTGCTTCTGTTCGTGCTGCTGGTCCGCACGATGAAGGCGGCGGGACAATCGGCGCGGCTGGCCGAACCGATGTTGCGGGAACTCGCCATGATGGGCTTAAGGGTCGATGATCTGGGCAAGGGCCAACAGCAACTGACGGGCGGTTTGACCCACGTGTCGGAAGCGCAGGCCACCAGCCAGACACAGATGCTGGCCCTGATGGAACAGCGGCTTGCCGATGTCAGCCGGGGCATGGCGGAAAATCTGCAAGGGTCTGCCCTGCGAACCGCCCGCAGCCTTGGCGACCTGCATCAGCGGCTGGAAGCCATCGACAAGGCGCAGGCCAATATCGAAAAGCTGTCGGGCAACGTTCTGGGCTTGCAGGACATCCTGTCGAACAAGCAGACACGGGGTGCGTTCGGGGAAATACAGCTGCATGACATCGTGCAGAAGGCGCTGCCAAAGGATGCCTATACGATGCAGGCGACCCTATCCAACGGCAAGCGCGCCGACTGTCTGATCCACCTGCCGAACCCGCCGGGGCCGATTGTCGTGGATGCGAAATTCCCGCTGGAGGCATATGAGGCGCTGCGTCGTGCGGCGACACCGCATGAAAAGGTGGAAGCAGAGCGGTTCATGCGCGGATCGGTGCGCAACCATATCCGCGCCATATCCGAAAAATACGTGTTGGAGGGCGAAACGGCGGACGGCGCGCTGATGTTCCTGCCGTCGGAAGCGGTTTATGCGGAACTGCATGCCAATTTCCCGGATGTGGTGCGTGACGGGTTCAACGCCAAGGTCTGGATCGTGTCACCCACCACCTGCATGGCGGTGCTGAACACCATGCGGGCGGTTCTGAAAGACGCCCGGATGCGCGAACAGGCTGGCGCGATCCGTCGCGAACTGCATCTGCTGTTTGAAGACGTGCGGCGGCTGGGTGAGCGGGTAGAAAAGCTGGACACCCATTTCACCCAAGCCCAGGCCGACGTGCGCGATATCCGGATTTCTTCCGAAAAGGCATCCCGTCGCGCCAAAAGGCTGGACAACTTTGACTTCGAGGAACTGGCCCCTGATCAACCCGAAACGGTTGTCGCGCCGCGACTGGTGCCGCTTAATCGCGCCGATTGAAGCAGAAAGGCCGCCCGGTTTCCCGTGGCGGCCCTGAATTCCGGCTTGCCTGCGCCTTAGCCCTGACGGGCCTTGAAACGCTTCTGCGTCTTGTTGATCACATAGACGCGGCCCTTGCGGCGCACGACCTGGCAATCGCGATGACGCGTCTTCAGCGAGCGGAGCGAGTTCGCAACCTTCATCGGTCTTCCTCCTGTTCGCGGCGCGTCTGCGCCGATGAAAACAACGTGCCCCCGCGAACGGGGGCGGTGAATGGTGGGCGGTACTGGGATCGAACCAGTGGCCACTACGATGTCAACGTAGTGCTCTACCGCTGAGCTAACCGCCCTTACCCCGAAACCCCGCCCTGCCAACAAAAGAAACGCGGGCGGAACCGCGCTGGTCTGCGGTCTATAAAAAGAATCGTGCCGCTGTTCAAGGGGTTTGGCTGGGTGAAAATCCGGCCTATAAGAAAGGCAGGGGATCCCGACATGAACGCATCCGCCTTTGAGCTTTTCCTGCCACCCGCCCGCGGGTCAAGCGTTATCCTGTCGTCACCCCATAGCGGGCGCGACTATGATGAAGCCTTTCTGCGGCGCAGTTTGCTTGACCGTCTGGCGATCAGGTCTTCCGAGGATGCCTTTGTTGACATGCTGGTCAGCGATGCGCCTCGTCTGGGGGCACCGCTGCTGGCCGCGCGGGTGCCGCGCGCCTATGTCGACCTGAACCGTGCGGCAGAGGAGCTGGATCCGGCCCTGATTGAAGGGGTGGCGCGGCATTGTCACAACCCGCGTGTCAGTTCCGGTCTGGGGGTGATCCCACGCGTCGTGTCGAACGGTCGGGCGATCTATCGTGGCAAACTGACCCTGGCAGAGGCGGAAATGAGGCTGGCTGAATGCTGGCATCCCTATCATGGAGCATTGCAGGGCCTGATCGAAGAAAACAGGACCCGGTTCGGAGAGGCGATCCTGCTGGATATGCATTCGATGCCGCGCGAGGCGATCGACGGCTTTGGTCGCGGCAATGGACCGCGTCCGGATGTTGTTCTGGGTGATCGCTTTGGTGCCACCGCAGCATCTGACATCGTGATGCAGATCGAAGATGCGTTTGTTGCCGCCGGTCTGCGGGTTGTCCGCAACGCGCCCTTTGCAGGGGCCTATATCACCCAGCACTATGGGCGGCCCGGCAGGGGCCAGCACGTTGTTCAGGTGGAAATAGACCGCAGCCTGTACATGGACGAAACAACCCTGCTTCCGCATTCTGGATTCGGGGAGTTGCAGGCCACCATGGTCGCCGTGCTGTCCAGCATCATCGATGTAGGTCGGCCTGCCCGTCACCTTGCCGCCGAATAGGCCGCCATTCAGCGCAGCGCCCGGCCCTTGATGATCGCGTCCTTGCCGAATTTCGCGCGGATGGCGTCGGTCGCGCGTTCCGCCTTTGCACGTTTTTCGGCACCCGGATCAAGCAGGTCGCGGGACAGGTCGGCCTTTTCAGCTGCGGTGATTTCTGAGAGCCCCACGCCGATCAGCCGGAAAGGGCCGGGGTTTGTCACATGGTCCAGCATCGTCTTTGCGCAGGCATAGATGCGGTCGGCCATCTGTGTGGGTTCGCCAAGACTGTCGCGGCGCGTCACCAGTGCGAATTTCGCAGTCTTCAGCTTCAGCACCACGACCCGCCCGGCCAAGCCCTTGGCCTTTGCCCGATCTGATACCTGTTCGGCCAGCCGCCAGATATGGCCATCCAGCAGATCGCGGTCGGCGGTATCGTCGTTGAATGTGGTTTCGTGGCTGATTGATTTCATCGGGGTATGGGCAGAGATGCGGCGACGGTCCTGACCGCGTGCCAGATGATACAGCCGGTCACCCATGCTGCCGAATCTGGCCGCAAGATCGCGCCTGTCCCAGCGCCGCAAATCGGCAAAGCTGCGGATCCCCGCGGCCTCAAGCCGGTCTTGCGTGGCGGCACCGACACCCCAGATCATCCGCACAGGCTTGTCGCGCAGGAAATCTTCTGTCTCTGCCCGCCCGATCACCGCAAAGCCTCGGGGCTTGTCCAGATCGGATGCGATCTTTGCCAGAAACTTGTTGTGTGACAGCCCGACCGATCCGGTCAGGCCCAGCTCTGCTTCCATCCGTTTCAGCAGGCGGGCCAGCATCACGGCAGGCGGGGCGCCATGCAGGCGGGCAGTGCCGGTCAGGTCGATGAACGCCTCATCCAGCGACAGGGGTTCGATCAGCGGAGTCAGCTCGTCCATCATCGCCCTGATCTGGCGCGAAACCTCTGCATAGACCCTGCCACGCGGCTTTATCACCACCGCCTCCGGACACAGCTTCAATGCCTGAAACATCGGCATCGCCGACCGCACGCCCTTTATCCGCGCGATGTAACAGCATGTGGACACCACGCCGCGATGTCCGCCGCCAACGATCACCGGCTTGTCGCGCAGTTCGGGATTGTCCCGTTTTTCTACGCTTGCGTAGAACGCATCGCAGTCCATATGGGCGATGGACAGGTCAAAGAGTTCCGCATGTGACAGCAGGCGCGGCGAATGGCAGGTTGGACAGCGTCCCTGTGGCAGGGGTGCGGTTTCGTAGCATTGCAGACAATCGCGGCACAGGCTGGGCATGATTGTTTATACGTTCGTCCCGTCGGAATGCCGAACGGATTTACAGCCCGACAGCAGCCGCGTAACCATCACGGCTGGGCAAGGGGTGACAGTATGGCCAAAGCGGTGCGAGCCTGGCAAAGGATGTTATCGGGGCGGCGGCTTGATCTGCTCGACCCGACCCCGCTTGATATCGAAATCGAGGATATCGCCCATGGTCTGGCCTTTGTAGCACGATGGAACGGCCAGACACGGGGCGACTGGCCCTATTCGGTGGCGGAACATTCGCTGCTGGTCGAAAGCATATTTTCGCGCCGCAATCCGGAAGCTGAACCAAAATGGCAGCTAGCGGCGCTTCTTCACGACGCGCCCGAATATGTGATCGGTGATATGATAAGTCCGGTAAAGGCGGCGGTTGGTCCAGGCTATTCCGATCTGGATATCCGGTTGACGGCGGCCGTCCATCGCCGTTTCGGCCTGCCTTCGGTTATTCCGTCACAGATCAAGAAGCAGATCAAGGTTGCCGACAGGATTTCGGCCTGGCTGGAAGCGGTGCGTATCGCCGGATTTACCGAGGCGGAGGCTGATCGGTTTTTTGAAAAACCCAGCGAGTCCGAAATGATCGGGCTGGAAATCAGGTTGCGCCCGCCAGCTGAAGTGCGGGCGGAATTTATCGCCCGACACTTCGATCTTCTAATGGCCTGTTCGGCCTGAGCGCGATCAGATCGTCAGATCATCTATGGATTTTCCGGCCTTCAACGCCGCTTCCATCCAGCGCGGCTTGCGGCCACGGCCGGACCACGTTTGCGATGAATCTGCGGGGTTTGCATATTTGGGTGCAACCGGTGCGCGTTTGCGACCGCCGGCGACGCCAGTCAACTCGGAAAGCGAATAGCCGTGCTTGCGCGCCGTTTCTTCAAGTTCGACAAGCGCTTGTTTCTTTCTGCGATCGACATAACCGGAAATCGCCTTGGCAACTCGTGATTGAAGCGTTTTCAGCTCCTGCAGCGACATGTCATCCAGGTTGATGTCCATTTCACCGTATCTCCATCTATTTCAGGTGCAGGTAAAATGAATTGTAATATGCTGTTATTTCAAGTGCTATTTTCTACGCCAATATGGCCGACATTATTTAGGGCTGCGTTTTGCAAGTATGCGCTGCAGCGTGCGGCGATGCATGCTCAATCTGCGGGCCGTTTCGCTGACGTTCCGGTCGCACAGTTCATATATGCGCTGGATATGTTCCCATCGCACCCTGTCGGCAGACATGGGGTTTTCTGGCGGGGGCGGAATATCCCTGCCGCGCGACAGAAGCGCATGTGTCACGTCATTTGCATCTGCGGGCTTCGACAGATAGTCGGTCGCGCCAAGCTTCACGGCGGCAACCGCCGTTGCGATGGCACCATACCCCGTCAGAACGACGATGCGACAATCGGGGCGGCGTTCGCGCAGCATGTCAACCACATCCAGACCGTTGCCATCTTCAAGCCGCAGGTCAACCACCGCATAAGCAGGGGCGGATTTTTCCGCGATAGCCCGCCCTTCGGCGACAGAGGCCGCCATCTGCACGGAAAACCCACGTTTTTCCATAGCCTTGCCCAGACGCTTCAGAAAGGCGTCATCGTCATCAACAAGCAACAAGGTTGGATCGGGGCCGATGTCGGCCTGTTCGGTATCGTTCATTTCGACGACCTCACGCGAGTTTCCAAAAGAGTCTAGGGTGCTGCGGGTGCAGCGTCAAACGCCACCGCTCGCCGCGACGAAACAGGCGGTGGTCTTTGCCATTTCCTCAGGCGTGGTTTCCCGGCGGAAAAACTCGACAAAGCCCGTCTCGGGCAACACCAGATAGGTAAAGGTCGAATGATCGACCAGATAGAACTCTTCTTCTGGGTCGTTGATCTTGTAATAGGTCTTGTAAGCCTGCGATGCGGCTTTCACCTGTTCTGCCGTGCCTGACAAAGCAACCATGCGGGGGTGCATGACGGCAGCAAAGTCTGCCAGAACCTCTGGCGTATCGCGCGCGGGGTCGACGGAAATGAACACCGGCGTTGCCTCGATCCCGTGTTTTTCCAGCAGATCGACGGCTTCGGCATTGCGGGCATTGTCCATCGGGCAGACATCCGGGCAGAAAGTATACCCGAAATACAGCAACGAGGGTTTGGTAAAGACGTCCTTGTCGCTAACCTGTTTTCCCGTCTGGTCGGTCAGGGTGAACGGTCCGCCGATAGAACCCGATCCGCCGGAAACCTGACTTGCGCGGCAATCGGCGAAGCGGTCTGATGGCGCGCCCAAGGTAGCAAAATAAAGCGATGCCCCAAGCATCCCCGCGACCGCGGCGGCGCCAAGAACGGCATATCCCCTGTGCATGGCTGGCTCCTGTATTGGCGGGCTGTTCCGCGCATTGAACCTTCTACGCCCGGTCCCTAAGAATGGCCAGCGCCGACCCCTGTGACGAAAGGCCCCCATGACCGCCAGCTTCACCACCGGACTCGCGGCAGATGTCGAAGGTCAGGCCGTTCGACTGCGGACGCTGACAATCCTGCGCTGGATTGCGATTGCGGGTCAAACCGCCGCGCTTGTCGTTGCATCAGAACGCTTCGGTGTGCAGATCGATGTCGGGCTGTGCCTTTTGGCCATTGGGGCATCGGTTCTCGTAAACCTGGTAACGGCCTTTATCTTTCCACCGAATGCCTGGCTGACACCGGAAGGCGCGACCCTGGCCCTGCTGTTCGACATCCTGCAGCTTGGCGCATTGCTTTATCTGACCGGCGGGCTGGAAAATCCGTTTGCCTTTCTGATTCTGGTGCCCGTCACGATTTCGGCATCGGTCCTGCAACTGTGGCGCACGGCAGTGCTGGGCGGGCTGGCGATTGCGGTTGTCAGCGTGTTGGTATTTCTGCGCAGGCCACTGGTCACAGAAGAGGGCGTGGCGCTGGAGCTGCCTGCCACCTTTGCCTTCGGATTCTGGCTGGCGATTGTCATCGGCATCGTCTTTCTGGGCGCCTATGCCTATCGTGTGTCGCTGGAAATACGGTCGATGCGTCTGGCTTTGCTGGCGGCGCAGATGGCTTTGGCGCGGGAACAGAAGCTGACCGATCTTGGCGGTGTTATCGCCGCGGCTGCGCACGAACTGGGAACGCCGCTTGCCACGATCAAACTGGTCAGCGCCGAACTGATCGATGATCTGGCCGACCGCCCTGCGCAGAGAGAGGATGCCGAACTGATCCGCGAACAGGCCGACCGCTGCCGGGATATCCTCCGTACCATGGGCAGCGCCGGCAAACAGGATCTGCACATGCAGCAGGTTCCGCTGACCGAAGTCCTGCGCGAGGCGGCTGAACCGCATCTGGGCCGGGGTAAGAAGATCGACTTTGCCACAAAGGGTGAAACCGCCGACATGCCGATGGTGGCCCGCAGCCCCGAAATCATTCACGGCATGCGCAACTTCATCCAGAACGCCGTCGATTTCGCCAATGACCGGATTCTGGTCGAGGCAGACTGGATCTCATCGCATGTCAGGGTGCGGATTGTCGATGACGGGCCGGGATTTCCCGCGCAGGTGATCGGCCGGATCGGCGATCCGTTCGTGCGCTCTCGCCGCGGCGAACAGGGCCGGTCGGACGGAACCGCGCGCGGGCCGGAACGTCCCGGCTATGAAGGAATGGGTCTGGGTCTGTTCATCGCCAAGACCCTGCTGGTGCGGACGGGTGCCGAACTGACATTTGCCAATGGCACGCCACCACTGGGCGCAATTGTCGAGGTCGTCTGGCCAAGGGATGTGATCGCGCTGCCAAAGACGGGCGCGCTGGGGAAAAATCCCCCGCTGCTGCACTGACGGATTGATCTTAACCCCCGCTTAACCATTCCCGGCAAATCTTCACTTGGGTGGTGGGCCTTGCCTGTGCGGGAGGGTTCCTTGCAACTGGACTGGATGTTTGCCGCCATGCTTCTGGCGGTCTCTTCGCTCACAGCGCTTGGCAGCATGGTTTTGCTGTCGCTGCGGATCGCGCCCTCTGGTACGGCGGGGCGCCCTCCGGCGGCTTTTGCCGAAGAACAGCATGCGGTACTCCTGTTCGATGACGAGGTTCTTGTGGATGCGTCCGCGTCCGGCCGGCGCCTGTTGGCAGAGGCGCCCCAGGGCATCGATGATCGCGCGGCGGTTCTTGCCGTTCTGGGGCCGCATTTTTCCGGTCTGGGGGACGCGATGGCCCGCGTTGAAGCTGCGGGACAAATCACCCTGACAGGGCAGGGGGAGGCGGGCCTGACGCTGAACCTTGAATGGCGTGGCGGGCTTGTCCGAATGACACTGCGCGACGCGGAGGAGGCGGCAAGCACGAATATGGATGGGCTGAGCCTGCGCGCGATGGAAGATGAGTTGACCAGCCTGCGCGCCACCACCGAACACCTTCCCGCGCTGGTCTGGCGGCAAGGCGGCGATGGTGCGGTCATCTGGGCCAATGCTGCCTATACGACGCTGGCACAAGGCAGGTCAGGCACGGACGGCCCGCAGACTTGGCCGCTGCCCGCGCTTTTTGCGGCGGATGCCTTGCCCGATTCCGCCATTGCAACCCGGCGCGTCATGCTGCCGCCAAAGTCGTCGGAGCCGCCGACCTGGTTCGATTGCCACACCTACGATCTGGGTGCGGACAGGTTGTTCGTGGCCATGCCCGCCGATGCGGTTGTGCGTGCCGAAAAAAAGCTGCGCGATTTCACCCAGACGCTGACCAAGACATTTGCTGATCTGTCTATCGGGCTTGCGGTATTTGACCGGCAGCGGCGGCTGGCGACCTTCAACCCGGCCCTTACCGATCTGGTGGCACTTGGTATCGATTTCCTGTCAGCCCGCCCGACGCTGCTCAGCTTTCTGGACCGGTTGCGCGAAAACCGCCGGATGCCGGAACCAAAGGACTATCGTAGCTGGCGGCAGCAAATGGCCGCGCTGGAGGATGCGGCGGCCAATGGACATTACGGTGAAATCTGGTCGCTTCCCACGGGGGAAACGTTCAAGGTCACGGGCCGCCCACACCCCGATGGCGCACTTGCCCTGTTGTTTGAGGATATCAGCGCCGAAACGACGCTGACGCGGCGCTATCGCACGCGCATAGACCTGACGCAGGCCGCCCTTGATACCCTGCCAGAGGCCGTCGCCGTGTTTTCGGTAGATGGCGTTATGGAATGCACGAATGCTGCTTATGGCAGGCTTTGGGGAAACGGTTCGGCGCCGGGCATTCTGGATGCACTTCGTCACTGGCAACAGGGATGTCGTGCCGAAGGATTCTGGGCGGATGTGCCCGATTTCGTGACCGAAGCCGGGGACCGGCAGGAATGGCAGGACGAAACGGCGCTGACCGATGGCCGCTTGCTGCACTGTCGTTTCGTGCCCCTTCCCGGCGGCGCGACGATGATCGGCTTTTCCATACCCGAAGCAAGGCGCAAACCCATGCGTCTGGTTCTGCGTCACCGGTCAGGCGGGAACACCATGGATACTCAAGATGAAAACGAATTGCCCCTGCTGCTGACCCGCACCGTCTGACCTGCTCTGTTCCGGCTTGCAGCCGCAACAGCGCTGGCACAGATTGCCGCCATGACTGTGCCAGCGAACCAACTGAACCTGCGCCTGACCGGCCCCGACGCGACCGAAGCGCTGGCTCGACGGATTGCGGGCGAACTGCGCAAGGGTGATACCATCTTGCTGGAAGGGCCGCTCGGCGCTGGAAAGTCGCATTTCGCGCGCGCCGCGATCCGCTCGCTCTTGCCTGCGGATCAGACGGGGATGGATATCCCCTCGCCCAGTTTCACGCTTGTGCAGGTCTATGATACGCGGCGTGGCCCTGTCTGGCATTCCGATCTTTACCGCCTGTCGACCATGGATGAGGTAGAGGAACTGGGCCTGACGGATGCCTTTTCCGATGCGATCTGCCTTGTCGAATGGCCAGACCGTCTAGGCGCCCTGCGCCCCGCCGATGCCCTGACGGTTGCGCTGGCCCATGATGACCGGGATGCTGACATACGCCATGCCGAACTTTCGGCAAGCCATCCGCGCTGGGCAACCGTGATCGCCCGCCTTGCCGGGTCGCCGCCAGATGTCTGACCGTCAGAAGAGGATGGCCGCCTTCCTTCAAGGGGCGGGATGGGCCGATGCCCGATGCCTGCCTCTTGCGGGCGATGCGTCGAACCGGCGCTATCTGCGTGTTGTGTCGCCGTCCGGCGCAAGCGCCGTGTTGATGGATGCCCCGCCGGAAACTGCGGGCGATGTCATACCATTCCTGCGCGTTGCCGCGCATCTGGCCGCGCTGGGCCTGTCGCCGCCTGGGATTCTTTCGCAGGATGCGGCGCAGGGTTTTCTTCTGCTGGAAGATCTTGGCGACATGCTGTTTTCGGAAATGTCCGACCGATTTCCTGAACAACAGACCCTGTTGTACGAATCCGCGGCAGATGTGTTGACGACCCTGCATTCTGCCCCGCCACTGGCCGGAATACCGGATTACGGCGCGGCAGACATGGGGGGGTTCGCGGCGCTGGCCTTTGACTGCTACGCCCCTGCGCTCACCGATGCGGCACCGCCCGATGCCACCGATTTCCGGGCAGAAATGGGTGCGCTCTGGGCCGCCTGTACCGATGATCCTCCGGTGATGATCCTGCGCGACTATCATGCCGAAAACCTGCTGTGGCTTTCGCAGCGCAAGGGTGTGGCGCGCGTCGGTTTGCTGGACTTTCAGGATGCGCAAACAGGCCCCCGCAGCTATGACCTGATCTCGCTGGTCGAAGACGCCCGGCGCGATGTTCCGTCTGCCACCCGCGATGCCACGATCCGCCGCTATGTCGATACAAACGGGATGGAAATGTCGGGATTCCTGCGGCAGTGCGCGGTGATTTCCGCCCAGCGCCATCTGCGGATCCTTGGCGTTTTCGCGCGGCTCGCACTTGCCGGGAAGCCACAATATATCAGGCACATGCCCCGAACCTGGGGATATCTGTCCCGCAGCCTGCAACAGCCCGGTATGTCCCGGCTTGCCGCGCTGGTGCGGGCGGCACTTCCGGAACCTACCGCCGCCGGGATAGCGCGGCTGGCGGCACGGGCCGGGGGCGGGCGCTGACATGGCCACAGGGCATCCCGACACGCTTCTGCTATATGCCGCCGGTTTTGGAACCCGCATGGGCGATCTGACGACAGACAGGCCAAAACCGCTCATACAAGTTGCGGGTCGTGCGCTGATCGACCATGCGCTGCAGCTCGTCTCGGATGCAGGGATCAGCCGCACGGTCATTAACCTGCACTATCGCGGCGATATGATCCGGCAGCATCTTTCCGGACGCGATGTGTTGTTTTCCGAAGAACAGCCCGACATCCTTGAAACGGGCGGCGGCTTGAAACAGGCCCTGCCGCTGCTGGGCACAGGGCCGGCCTTTACCCTGAACAGCGACGCGGTCTGGACCGGGCCGAACCCGCTGGAGACCTTGCGCGCGGCGTGGGATCCCTCACGGATGGATGCACTGCTGCTGCTGGTGCCGCGCGAAACCGCGCTGGGCCATACGGGTGGGGGTGACTTCGTGTTGGACACCTACGGGCGTATCGGCTGGGGGCCGGGGGCGATCTATTCCGGGGCGCAGATCATCAAGACGGCGGCGGTGGCCGCGCGGCCCGAAACGGCGTTCCCGGTGCATCCTGTCTGGACCGGGATGATCGATGGCGGCCGCGCCTATGGCGTCCTGCACACAGGGGCCTGGTGCGATGTGGGCCGACCCGAGGGGATAGCCATCGCCGAAGCAATGTTGCGAGGGCAGCATGGCTGACGCCCCGTTTTTCCGCCCATCCGACCACCCCCGGCTTTTCGCCTTGCCGCCGGGCGTGGATTTCCCCGCCGAGCTGGTCGCGGGTTTGCGGCAAAGACTGCGCGATGCCCCGCCCGAAGCCATGTGCAGGGTCGAAATCTTTGTCAACTCGTCCAGAATGCGGCGACGGATAGAGCAGCAGTTCGACACCGGTGGTGCAAGCTTTCTGCCGCGTCTGCGTCTTGTCACCGAGCTTTTACCAGAGGCCGCGCTTGCCGGTTTGCCCATGCCGGTTTCCGGGCTTCGCCGCAGGCTGGAGCTTTCGACCCTTGTTGCGCGCCTGCTTGACAGCAATGCGGATCTTGCACCCCGTGCGGCGCTGTTTGATCTTTCCGACAGCCTAGCAACGCTTCTGGAGGAAATGCAGGGCGAAGGGGTGACAGCCGAGGCGCTGGAGCAGCTGGACCTGTCACAACATTCGGCGCACTGGGAACGGGCGCTGGCCTTCATCCGGATTGTTTCGACCTATCTTGGCGGCGACCCGGACAAGGCACCCGATGCCGAAGGTGTGCGCCGGGCCGCCGTTCTGGCGCTTGCCGAACGCTGGCGCGACGCCCCGCCGTCGCATCCGGTGTTGATTGCCGGGTCTACCGGATCGCGCGGGACGACGGCGCTGTTCATGCAGGCGGTGGCGCGGTTGCCGCAGGGCGCGGTGGTCCTGCCCGGTTTCGATTTCACCATGCCCGATGAAGCGTGGCGGGCGCTTGACGATGCCCTTGCGGGCGAGGATCATCCCCAGTTCCGTTTCCGGAAACTGGCCCATGATCTCGATCTTCCGATGCAGGCCATCGCGCCATGGACGGAACGAAAATCCCCTGATGCGGCTCGCGAAAGACTGATCTCTCTGGCGCTCAGACCCGCGCCTGTCACCGACCAGTGGCTGGCCGAGGGGCCCGAGCTTGGCGATCTTGCCGCGATGACCAAAGGGCTGTCGTTGATCGAAGCCCCGACGCCCCGCGCCGAGGCAGCGGCGATTGCGCTGGCGCTGCGACAGGCGGCTGAAAATGGTATCAGCGCGGCGCTGGTTTCCCCCGATCGCGGGCTGACCCGGCAGGTGACGGCGGCGCTGACGCGCTGGAATATCCTGATCGACGACAGCGCCGGGGCGCCGTTGCATCATTCCGCACCGGGCCGGTTTCTGCGGCAGGTGGCGGCACTGTTCCTGCGGCCGCCCGGCGCAGAGGAATTGCTCGCGCTGTTGAAACACCCGCTTTGCGCATCGACGGCCGGGCTTCGCGGCCCGCACAAGCTGATGACGCAGGAACTGGACCTGTGGTTGCGGCGCAAGGGCCGCGTCTACCCCGATCAGGCGACGCTGGCAGACTGGGCAGCGGATGACACCCAACGCGGCCAACGCGAGGGGCGAAAGGAGTGGTCCGACTGGGTTGCGGGTATCCTTGTGGCCGCACAGCCGGGACAAGGTGCCTTGCCGCTTGTCGACCGGGTGCAGGCCCATCTTGCACTGGCCGACCGCATCGCTGCCGGACCGGATGCCACTGGCAGCGGCGAGCTGTGGCTGAAACCGGCGGGTGTCGTGGCGGCAAGTTCCATGTCCGATCTGCGGACCGAAGCCCCCCACGGCGGCCATATCTCGGCGCAGGACTTTGCCGATCTACTGGATTCCGTTCTGGAACGGGGCGAAGTGCGCGAAGCCCCTGTCGGTTATCCCGGCCTGACAATCTGGGGCACGCTCGAGGCCCGCGCGATGGGCGCCGATCTGCTGATCCTTGGCGGGCTGAATGAAGGTGTCTGGCCAAAGATGCCCCCGCCCGACCCGTGGCTGAACCGCAGGCTAAGGGCACAGGCCGGGCTGCTGCTGCCGGATCGTCAGGTGGGTCTGTCAGCCCATGATTTCCAGCAGGCGATGTTGGCACCCAAGGTGATCCTGTCGCGCGCGCGTCGCGATGACGAGGCTGAAACCGTCGCGTCCCGCTGGCTGAACCGGCTGACCAACCTGATGGAGGGTCTGCCCGGCGGCAAACAGGCCCTTGCGGAAATGCACGAGCGCGGGGCAGCGCTGGTAACCTTGGCAGGCCAGCTTGACCAACCGACAACGCCCATAGCCCCGGCCCGCCGTCCCGCACCCCGGCCGCCGGTCGATGCGCGACCCAGAGAGCTTTCGGTGACGCGCATCCGCGACCTGATCCGGGATCCCTATTCTGTCTATGCCCGGCATATTCTGGGTCTGAAGCCGCTTGCTCCGCTGCATCCGGAACCCGATGCACGGCTGCGGGGCACCACTCTCCACCGCATTCTGGAAGAATACCTTGCCGCCCATCCCGCAGGGGATGGCACCCCTGCCGAATTCATGGCGACGGTCGATACGGTTCTGGAATCGGAGATTGCCTTTGCAGCCACCCGTGTCCTGTGGCGCGCGCGGATGCAGCGGATCACCGACTGGTTTCTGACACGAGAGGCTGGTCGCGCGGATCGCGGTCGCCCCGCTGTGGTGGAAGGCGGCGGCCGCGCCACTTTGCAGGATCGCGATTTCACCCTGACCGCCCGTCCTGACCGTATCGACCTGCTGGATGACGGCAGCCTGCATATCTATGACTACAAGACGGGCACCATCCCGAGCGATGATCAGCGCAAGGTGTTTGACAAGCAGTTGCCGCTGGAGGCCGCCATGGCCGTACGTGGCGGCTTTTCCGGTCTTGGCCCACGCCGTGTCGCGGGCGCCACCTATATCGGCATGGGCAACGATCCAAAGGAAAAGACCCTGATCCTGGACGCGGATGAGCTGGCGCAGGTCTGGGAACAGCTTGGCCGTCTGATCGCATCCTATGACGACCGTTCGCGGGGCTATCCGTCGCGGCGGGCGGTGTTCGTGGAAACCCAGGAAGGCGACTATGACCATCTGGCGCGTTTCGGGGAATGGACAATGTCGGACGACCCCGAGCCGGAGGATGTCGGATGATCGTCCCGCCCCCCGATCTTGCAACCCTGCGTCAGGTAGAGGCGGCCGATCCTTCGGCCTCGGTCTGGCTGTCGGCCAACGCGGGTTCTGGCAAGACCCGTGTGCTGATCGACAGGGTGGCACGGCTGCTGATGGACGGCACCGATCCGCTGAACATCCTTTGTCTGACCTATACCAAGGCCGCCGCTTCAGAAATGCAGAATCGCCTTTTCCAGCGGCTTGGCAAATGGGCCATGCTGGATGAGGCAGCATTGGAACAGGAACTTTCGGCGCTGGGCATCGGCAAGGCGGATATGGGTCGCGCCGACCGGCTGGCCCGCGCCCGCCGCCTGTTTGCCCGCGCCATCGAAACGCCGGGCGGGCTGAAGATCCAGACGATCCATTCCTTTTGCGCGGGTCTGTTGCGCCGCTTTCCGCTGGAGGCCGGCGTAAGCCCGCAGTTCACCGAAATGGACGAGCGTGCGGGAAAGCTGCTGCGCGACACGATCGTCGAGGAAATGGCGATAGGGCCGGAGGCATCGCTGCTGCAGGGTCTGGCCGCCCATTACACCGGTGAGGATCTGGACAAACTGCTGGAACAGATGGCCCGGCATCGGTCGGGCTTTGCTGCACCGCTTGACCGCGACGGGGCGCTGGCCCAGTTCGGCCTGCCTGCGGGTTTCGATGAAAACGCGCTTCTGGCAGAGGTTTTTACGGGCGGCGAGGCGGCGCTGTTTGCACAGATTTTGCCCGTGATCTCGGCAGGGTCAGCCAAGGATGTCAGTTTGTTCAACAGCCTCTCCGTGCTGGAGATAGCGCGTCCGGGATTGGCCGCGCTGGAGGTTCTGGAAGATGCCCTTTTGTACGGGAAGACCGCCAAAACGCCCTTCGGGGCAAAGATCGGCGATCTGCCCACAAAGGCCACGCGCGAAGCACTTGGTCCGCTTCTCGATCCGCTGAACGATCTGATGCTGCGGGTCGAAGCTGCGCGCCCAAGGCATCATGCGCTGCTGGCCGCCAACAGGACCGCCGTGCTGCATGCCTTTGCCCGCTGGTTCCTGCGCCACTACGCCCAAAGGAAGGAAGCACGTGGCTGGCTGGATTTTGATGACCTGATCCTGAAGACACGCGATCTGCTGACCCGGCGCGACATGGCACAATGGGTGCTGTTCCGGCTGGATGGCGGCATCGATCATATTCTGGTGGACGAGGCGCAGGATACCGGCCCCGAACAGTGGCGGGTGATCGAAAGCCTGACACAGGAATTCGGCGCGGGCGAAGGGGCACGCGACGGAGTGACCCGCACCATCTTTGTCGTGGGTGACAAGAAGCAGTCGATCTATTCCTTTCAGGGGGCTGATCTGCGCGCATTCGATGCGATGCAGACACGTTTTTCCGAACGTCTGGCGCATATCGGCACCGGGCTTAACCCGCTTGTCCTGGAACATTCCTTTCGCTCTGCCGATGCGGTGCTGCGAGTGGTCGATGAAACTTTCCCGCCCCAACTGTCAGCCAGCCTTGGCGGCGGTGTCCGCCATATCGCCTTTCATCCGCAGGCACCGGGAATGGTCGACCTGTGGCCCGCCATTCCGCCCGCGCAAAAGGTCGAAGCGCCGGAATGGTTCATGCCGGTCGATCATGTGGCCGACGATCATCCGGCGGTGCAGCTTGCCGACAGGATCGCGGAGTGGATAAAGCAGAAAACCGATCCGGAAGGCCCGACCCTGCTGCCGGCGCGCGGCAACAAACCTGCACGTCCGATGACGGCGGGCGATGTGCTGATCCTGGTACAGCGGCGATCCACCCTGTTTGCCGAAATCATCCGGGCCTGCAAGCAGACCGGCCTTCCCGTCGCCGGGGCAGACCGGCTGAAGCTGGGCGCGGAGCTGGCCGTGCGCGATCTGGCAGCGCTGCTGTCTTTTCTGGCCACGCCCGAGGACGATCTTTCGCTGGCGACCGTGCTGCGATCCCCCCTGTGCGGGTGGAGCGAGGACAGGCTTTACCGGCTGGCCCAGCCCCGAGGCCGGGCATACCTGTGGCGGGCGCTTTCTGACGCAGCGGCAGAGCACAAGGAAACCGTTGCGTTCCTGTCCGATCTTCGCGACCGGTCGGAATATCTGCGGCCCTATGACCTGATCGAACATGTGCTGATACACCACGATGGCCGCCGCAGGATTCTGGCCCGCCTGGGAGCAGAGGCTGAAGACGGCATCGATGCCCTGCTTGCGCAGGCACTGACGCAAGAGCGGATGGGTGTGCCCAGCCTTACCGCCTTTCTGTCCTGGCTCGACGCGGATGATGTCGAGGTGAAGCGCAGGCTCGATTCCGGGGGCGGTGCAATCCGGGTGATGACGGTGCACGGTGCCAAGGGGCTGGAGGCTCCGGTGGTGATCCTGCCGGATTGCGCGAAACGAATTCTGCAGGACCGCGACGATCTTGTGCCCGACGGCGACCATGTCTTCTGGCCGCCAAGGGCCGATCAAAGCCCCGATATGTTGCGCGCCGCCCGCGCCCGGCGGGCCGAACGGCAGGAGGAGGAAAACAAGCGCCTGCTGTATGTGGCGATGACCCGGGCGGAAAGCTGGCTGATCGTGGCGGGGGCGGGAGACACCGGAAAACCCGGCGAAGGGGCAAGCTGGCACGACCTTGTCGCATCGGGCATGACCAGGGCACAGGCGGTGCCTTTTGCCGATTTTCCAACCGGGCCGGGTCTTCGGCTGGCAGAAGGCAATTGGCCGCAGACGGCTACAGCCAGTGTATCGCAACCTGCACCTGTGGATGATATCCCCGACTGGGCGCTGCGGCCACCGCCGCCCCGCGCCCGGCCGCCAGCTGCCGTCGCGGCATCTACCATGCCGGGCGCAAAGTTCCTGGTCGGGGAAGCTGTCACCGACACTGATCGGCCAGAGGATACTGCAACGGTCCGCGATCATGGCACCGCCCTGCACGCGCTGCTGGAATACCTGCCGCATGTCCCCCGCAAGGATTGGCCCCGTTTCGCGGGCAGCCTGCTGGCCGGTCGCCCTGTTGAATCCCGCATCGCGTCCCTGCTGGCCGAGGCGCGGGCCGTATTGGACGCCCCCGAGCTTACCGCTCTGTTCGGCCCCGATACGCTGGCCGAGGTGCCGTTTTCTGTGCCGCTGCCGGATGGCCGACGCTTGCACGGCACAATTGACCGGCTGATCCTTTCCGGGGATCGGGTGATGGCCGTCGACTTCAAGTCGAACCGTATCGTTCCTGCTTCGCCTTCGCAGGTGCCGCAAGGCATTCTGGCCCAGATGGGTGCCTATGCCGCTGCCCTGACGCAGATCTATCCGGGGCGCCGGATCGCGACCGCGATCTTGTGGACGCGCGGGCCGGTGCTGATGCCGCTTGATCCCGATATCGTGAAGGCTGCGGCGGCAGCGCTACCAAACCTTGACGTTCCCGGCACCGATCCCTAGGTTCCATTCCCGACCAGAGCCATCAGGAGAACGACCATGGCCACGCAAGCCGTCACCGATGCCACCTTTGACGCCGAAGTGCGCCAGTCGCCGATTCCCGTCGTCGTCGATTTCTGGGCCGAATGGTGCGGCCCGTGCCGCCAGATCGGCCCGGCGCTGGAGGAGCTGTCCGAAGAATATGCGGGCAAGGTCAAGATCGTGAAGGTCAACGTCGACGAAAACCCCAGCCTGCCCGCCCAGCTTGGCGTGCGCGGCATCCCTGCGCTGTTCATGTTCAAAGATGGTCAGGTGGTTTCCAACAAAGTTGGTGCCGCACCGAAAGCCGCGCTGCAAAGCTGGATCGCGGGCGCAGTCTGATCCCGATCACATTGCTTTCGGAAGGGCACCCTTCGGGGTGCCTTTTCATATCGGCCAGTCATGTCCGCGCAAGGTGGCAAGTATCCGCATCTCACAATCCGGTCGCCCTGCGTTGATCGCCTGTTCTTGCAGGAACCAGTGTATGTAGCCGGCGAAATCGGGGGGCGGGTCGCACAGCGCGGCAAAGGCTGCATCTGTCCCGTCCCGATCTACCGATGCCGCGATGTGATGGAAATCTATCCCGGCGAACAACAGCGCCGGTTTGCGCAGCAGGTAGCCCTGAAACGCAAGGCTGCTGTTCTGGGTGGCAACCAGCGCACAGCGGTGCAAAAGATCGATCGAGCCGCCGGTCCGCACCGTCAGCCGGTGATTTCGGCCCGTCAAAGTCTGCAGCGCATTCATCTCTGTTTCAGAATAGCTTTCTTGCGGATGCAGAGTGGCGCAGATCGGCGCCTTGGTTCGTTCCAGCAGGGTTTCCAGCATCGCAAGCGGGCTGGTAGACTGAAAGCTGCGGTGGTCCAGAAGGCGGCCTTGCAGCGGCACGAAGATCGATCCGTCCGAAACAGCGTCTGTTGGGCCAGGAAACGCCTCCCTTGCCAGTCGCGCAAGGAACGGGTCGGCCAGATCGCGCCGCACGTCACCTGCGGGAAATTCCGCCTTTACCACCGGCCAGTTCCAGCGTTCGGCGGTCTTTTCGATGTGCCAGAACGCCCCAATATAGCTGCGGCGGCAAGTCAGCGCGCGGGCATGTGTCGGCTGCTCCATGTGATACAGCGCATAACCATCCCGCGTCGGTGCTTTGGCACGTTCTTCTGCGGTGCTTTCGCGCGCGGTCACACGCCAGCCCTGCGTGGTCACGGCATCGGACAGCCTGCGAAGGAAATTGTGCTGGCCAGTCTGGAACCTTTCCAGCGTGCCGCGATCAAGATACAGGATCAGTCGTTCCGCCATTGCGGCAGGCTATCGGGCCGAAGCCGTCGCTTCAATGCCTTGCGCCCCAGGGCCGACGCCGCCATATCTGTCGCCAAAGACGGAGACAGCGCATGGCGGAAGACAGGTTTCCCGGCTGGCACGGCACCACGATCATCGGGGTGCGGCGTGGTGGCAAGGTCGTGGTGGCGGGTGACGGGCAGGTTTCGCTTGGCCAGACAGTCATCAAGGGCACGGCACGCAAGGTGCGCCGCCTGTCACCGGGCGGCAAGGACGTGGTGGCCGGCTTTGCCGGATCGACAGCCGATGCCTTCACCCTTCTGGAGCGGCTGGAGAAAAAGCTGGAAGGCGCACCGGGACAATTGGCCCGTGCCTGTGTCGAACTGGCAAAGGACTGGCGGATGGACAAGTACTTGCGCAATCTTGAGGCCATGCTGATCGTCACCGACGGGCGTGACATGTTCGTGCTGACCGGCGCGGGCGATGTGCTGGAGCCGGAACATGACGTGGCGGCCATCGGGTCGGGCGGAAACTTTGCGCTGGCAGCCGCGCGCGGGCTGATGGAAAGCGATCTGGATGCCGAAGCAGTGGCTCGCAAGGCGATGGCGATTGCCGCCGAAATCTGTGTCTATACCAACGGAAATCTGACTGTGGAGGTCATCAATGGCTGAGGCCACGCATTCGATTGCGCTGGAAGATCTGCGCGCCGCCGTCGCATCTGGAATGCTGACCGAGGCACAGGCTGCAAGTCTTTCGGCGTTGGCCGCCAGCCGCGCGGGAAAGCGTGCCACGATGCCTGCCGAGGACGAACCGTTCGAGTTCTTCCGGGGATTTTCGGAAATCTTCGTGTCTGTTGGTCTGGTTATCCTGTTGACCGGCATATCGTTCCTGCTGGGTATCTTTACCGGCCCCGCGATCCTGATCCTGCTGCCGGCGATCTGCGCCGCGATTGCCTGGTGGTGGGCGCATTACTTTACACTGAAGCGCCGCATGAACCTGCCCAGCATGGTGCTGGCATCGGCCTTTGGTGGCGGCGTTTTCATATCTGCGCTGTCGTTGTTGTGGAGCCTGGACGTGTCGCCACGCCCCGTGATGGTCGCGGCATCCTTGTTGTCGATGGGCGCCATGGCCGTCTGGTACCGCGTGTTCCGCCTGCCGTTCAGCATGTTTATTCTGGGGACCTTTGGATTGATCGCCATCTATTCGCTGACCGCCAGCGTCGAGGATGTCGCCGGCGCCGCGCGCGGCGTGTTTGGCGGCCCGCTGTTCGGGATGGGGGACAGCAAGGTGTTTTCCGTGGCGACTCTGGTCTTTGGCGTGCTCGCCTTTCTGGGTGGCATGTGGTTCGACACCCGCGATCCGCATCGCCTTGGCCGTCATGCGGCAACGGGATTCTGGCTGCACATGCTTGCCGCGCCCGCCCTCGTCAATGTTACCGCGATGAACCTGATGGGCAACGGCAGCAGCACTGGCATGGCGGCGCTGGCCGTGGCTTTGGTGGTGATTTCGCTTCTTGCGCTGGTGATTGACCGCAGATCGTTCCTGACAGCCGGGATTGTTTACATTGCGATCGTGATTTCCTGGCTGGTACGGGGTCAGGACGGCGGCGGCAGCATCACGGATGCCGCGACTGTCCTGTTGATCCTGGGTGCGGTTGTCACCGCCCTTGGCACCTGGTGGGTGCCGTTGCGCGCCGCCCTGATGCGCGCCCTGCCTGACTTTCCCGGCAAGAACCGCCTTCCCCCCTATGCGAGCGCCTGATGACCACCTTGACCCCCCGTGAAATCGTATCGGAGCTTGACCGTTTCATCATCGGCCAGGATGCCGCCAAGCGCGCCGTGGCCGTGGCCTTGCGCAACCGCTGGCGGCGCAAGCAGCTGCCCGCCGACCTTCAGGAAGAAGTCTATCCCAAGAACATCCTGATGATCGGCCCGACCGGCGTGGGCAAAACCGAAATCAGCCGCCGTCTGGCAAAGCTGGCGAAAGCGCCGTTCCTGAAGGTAGAGGCGACGAAGTTCACGGAAGTCGGCTATGTCGGCCGTGACGTGGACAGCATCATCCGTGATCTGGTCGATGCCGGGATCGCAATGACCCGTGAAAATATGCGCGAGGCCGTGAAAGCCAAGGCGCAGGCGGCTGCCGAGGACCGGGTGATCGAGGCCCTGGCGGGGGAAGGTGCGCGCGAGCAGACGCGCGACCTGTTCCGCGGCAAGCTGCGCCGGGGGGAACTGGATGCGACGGTGATCGAAATCGAAGTCGCCGATCCCGCCCCCGCCATGCCGATGCTGGGCCTGCCCGGCGGTGGCAACGACATGCAGATGCAGGGCTTGCAGGATTTCCTGGGCAAGGCCTTTGGCGGGCGCAAGACGCGCCGTCGAATGACGGTTGCCGAAAGCTATGACGTGCTGATCGCGGACGAGGCCGACAAGCTGCTGGACGAGGAGACGGTGAAAACCGCGGCACTTGAGGCGGTGCAGGAAAACGGCATCGTATTCCTTGACGAGATCGACAAGGTCTGTGCAAGGGCAGAGGCGCGGGGGGCCGATGTCAGCCGCGAAGGCGTGCAACGCGACCTGCTGCCGCTGATCGAGGGGACGGTGGTTTCCACCAAATACGGCCCGGTCAAGACCGACCACATCCTGTTCATCGCCTCTGGTGCGTTCCACATCGCCAAACCCTCGGACCTGCTGCCGGAATTGCAGGGCCGCCTGCCGATCCGGGTGGAGTTGCAGCCGCTGACCGAGGGCGATTTCGTCCGCATCCTGACCGAAACTGACAACGCGCTGACCCGGCAGTACACGGCGCTGATGGGTACGGAATCGTTGAGCGTGTCCTTTACACCCGACGGCATCGCCGCCCTGGCCCGCATCGCGGCAGAGGTGAATCGCAGCGTGGAAAACATCGGGGCGCGGCGGCTTTATACCGTGCTGGAAAGGGTGTTCGAAGACCTGTCCTTTACCGCGCCGGATCGTGGTGGAGAGGCGGTGACGGTGAATGCGGCGTTCGTTGAGGCGCAGTTGGGAGAGCTGGCGAAGTCTGCGGATATCAGCCGGTATGTGCTTTAGCGCCTTGTTCCGCGTGTTGCTCGTGCTGGCGGTTACCGCCTGCGCGCCTCGGGGCGAGATCGTCATGGCACCTGCCGATGCGGCGGGTGCGGAAACCCGACCGGTCTTTGTGGCGACAACGCGCGCTGTCGATGAAACAAGCGGTACAGGATACAGCCGAACCCGGTCGGAGGAGACCCGTTTCGCCCGGTTGGATATTGCAATTCCGCCGCTGCGCGAAGCGGGCTCGCTTGACCTGCCGCGAAATGATCGCCGCCCTGACCCGACCACTGAATTTCTGGTTGCAGATGAGACGGTCTTTGATGGCGCCCAACCCTTTCGCGTCTCGCTTGCGCAGGCATTGCGCGCACAGCCTGCTGGCGGTCGTGAGGTTGTGGTCTTTGTCCACGGGTTCAACACCACCTATGCAGAGGGGGCCTATCGAACCGCCCAACTTGCCGAAGACCTGAACCTGCCGGGGGTGATGGTGCATTACGCATGGCCGTCACGTGCCCAACCGCTGGCTTATGCCTATGATCGCGACAGCGCCCTGTTTTCGCGCGATGGGTTTGAACATTTGCTGAAGGAAGTCGCCGCCGCGCATCCCGATCGGATCATCATCCTGGCGCATTCGATGGGCGGAATGTTGACGATGGAGACGCTGCGACAGCTTGCGATTTCCAGAGATCGCAACGTCTTGCCCCGGATCGGCGGTGTCGTGCTGATGTCGCCTGATCTGGATGTGGATGTCTTTCGTGCACAGGCGAAACGGATCGGCAACCTGCCGCAGCCGTTTGTGATCTTCACGTCAGAACGCGACCGCGCGCTGAACCTTGCCGCACGGCTGAGCGGTCAAACTGTCCGGCTGGGCAATCTGAAAGACACGTCGCGCGTCGCCGATCTTGAGGTAACGCTGATCGAGGTCGGTGCATATTCAAGCGGTCTGGGCCACTTCACTGCCGGAACGTCGCCGGTCCTGCTTGGTCTGCTGCGTGAAATCGGGCAGGTTGATGCGGCACTGGCAGGTGACCCGGCAAAAAGGCTGGGACTGCTGTCGGGCATCGTGATGACCGTTCAGAACGCCACGCAGATCGTGCTGTTGCCGGTGAATGCGGCATCAGGAGCGTTGCAATAGGCCGCGCTACCTGGACCGCCGCAGATAGACGTAATAGGCCCCGGCCCCGCCATGTTTCTGGTGGGCCTGAGCCACTTGAAGCACCAGTGCGCCAAGCGGCGGCATGGCCAGCCATTGCGGAACATGGTGGCGCAGAACGCCCATGCGTTGCGGGATCGGGCCGCCATCGTCACGGTCCTTCCCCTTGCCCGTGATGACCAGCACCAGACGCAGGCCGCGCGCGTGGGATTCAACAATGAAGCGGTTCAGTGCCGGATGCGCGACGGCCAGCACCATCCCGTGCAGGTCAATCCTTGCCTCTGGTGACAGCCTGCCGCGCGTCAGGTTTCCGTAAGCCTTGCGGTCCATCCGCACCGGGGCATGGGCCAGCAATTCGGATGGGCCGGGGGCAAGATGCACCGATGTCAGGCTTTCGCTACGCGACTGTCCCATGCGGAACGGATGCAGCGGTTGGGGTTTCTGCTTGACCGGTGCATGGGCAAGCGGCAGCGGTTTTGGTTGATGCAGCGGCATCCGTGCCTTTGGGTGCAGCGGTGTCGCATGGCGAGTGACACGCTGCCACAGCGCCTCATCCTCGGGGCCGAGACCCGCGCCGTGACCGCGCCGCTTGGTCATGCCTTGGTTCCATCGCGGCGGATCAGCGGTGTGACCGTGCCCGTGCAGCGGAACGCCCCGGCGCGTTTTCCTGCCGCTTCCCCCGTGCCAAAGAAAAGGTCGATCCGGCCTACGCCCTTGATCGCGCTGCCGGTATCCTGCGCGATCACCAGCGCGCGGATGGGATCGGGATCGCCCGCTTCCATCCATAGCAGACTGCCAAGCGGGATATGGGCGGGATCAACGGCGACTGACTGCATCGCTGTCAGCGGAATGCCAGCCGTACCGATGGGGCCAGCGGTTTCCGGCAGGCCCGCAATCTCTTTGAAAAAGACATAGGACGGGTTTTCGTTCAGCAGACCGGCAAGCGCTTCCGGATGCGCAGCCGCATGGGCGCGGATCGCGTCGATGCCGATTTCATGCGCCGGGATGATGCCCCGCGCCACCAGCAGCTTGCCGATGGAAACGTAAGCCTGCCCGTTGCTGCCGGCGTAGCCCACCCGCATCATCGAGCCGTCGGCAAAGCGAAGGCGTCCTGAACCCTGAACCTGCAACAGGAATGCTTCCAGCGGATCGTCCAGCCAGGCGAGTTCAAGGCCGCCCAGAGCATCCCCGGCAACCAGTGCCGCACGGGCGGCTGTTGGTGTGCCGGTATCCGGCAGACGATGGATCGGAAACCGGAAACGCGCATCGCCGTGTCGGGATGCAGGCAGCACAGGTTCGTAATAGCCGGTGAATTCCGCCGCGATCTTATCGCCGCAGAAATAATCGGCCACATTTGAACCGTCCGGCATCCGGCGGGCATCGGCCCATCCAGGCAATTCGGAAAGGGCGCGCAGGGTTGCGGCCATGATCGGGCGTCATTCCCCGGTTGCGACCAGTTCCCAGTTCGGGTCATCGGCGCGCATGAACCGCGCAAAGGTCCAGACATCTTTCTGGCGACGCGGGGTATTGGCGTTTCCTTCGATCACTTCGCCTGCCGCGTTGCGCACCACCGAAGTCAGTTCCCCCACGAAGCGCAGTGTGACCTCGGCCTCCTGGGTTTCGCGATTGTATTCGGCATTCACGATGCCGATATCGCGAAGCCCGGCAAAATTTGCCTCGACCTTCAGATTCTGGGCGGCACGCGCAGCGATCACCTGATCAAAGCTGTCTGCAACGTCACGCGACAGGAAATTGCGGACACCGGAAATATCGCCGCGTTCGAAGGCAAGCAGGATCATTTCATACGCGCCACGCGCACCCTGCAGAAAGTCACGTACCGAAAATCCCGGTTCTGCCTCTTTCATGGCGGCGAAAGCGCGTGCCGCAGGGCTGCCATCGGGCACGTAATCGGAAATATCCGCATCCGGCCCACCCTCGACCACCGAAAGGTTGTCGCGCGGATCGCCACGACGGGAGGGCGGAGGCACCTGCGGTTTTTCAAAGCCTTCACGAGTGCCCAGAACCGACCGCAGCTTGACGATCAGAAAAATGGCGACCCCGGCCAGAACCAGAAGTTGAATGATGGAGTTGTTCATCTTCGCCTCGATCTTGTGTCAGGGTGTGCGGTGGACAGCGGGGTTTGAAAGCTGACGGTCCTCACTTATGTAGGTCAGCGGTGGGGTCAAGTCCATCCAAGACACCTGATGCGGGAAAGGCATGGGAATGTGGTTGTTTTTGCCGTTTCTGCTGATTCCGGTGATCGAAATCGCGCTGTTCATTCAGGTGGGTGGCCTTATCGGGCTTTGGCCTACGCTGGGTCTGGTCCTGCTGACGGCCATCGCCGGGGCGATCCTTGTGCGTGTTCAGGGCGCCAGGGTCATGTTTGACCTGCGCAGTGCCCTGTCACGGCTGGAGGATCCGACGGCACCCATTGCACATGGTGCGATGATCCTGCTGGCCGGCGCGCTGTTGTTGACGCCAGGCTTTTTCACCGACACGCTGGGTATCCTGCTGCTGATCCCGCCCGTGCGCGCGGCCGTGCTGCGCTTTGCGGCGTCGCGGGTGCGTGTGGCACGGTTCGACATGGGTGGAAAGGCGACGCGGGACGACGGCGGATCGCCGCATCGCCCGGCGGTCGACCCGACCATTATTGACGCCGATTATACCGAGGTGGCCCCGCCCCAGGGAAAGCAACCGCCTTCGGGCTGGACCCGGCATTGACCGGCCTCAGACCGATTGAGGTATGGCGCCCAAGCTGCTAAGCCGTTTCGCGACCCGGTTCCGTTGACCGGAAAAGTAATCAGGAGGATGGACATGGCCGAGAATGGCAACGGCGCAGCGCCGCAG
The DNA here is from genome assembly GCA_051646105.1 of Paracoccaceae bacterium. Taxonomy (GTDB): domain Bacteria; phylum Pseudomonadota; class Alphaproteobacteria; order Rhodobacterales; family Rhodobacteraceae; genus JBOFCO01. Next base: position 28,105 of record JBOFCO010000229.1, on the reverse strand, counting down.
GCAGCACCACAGGTGAACATGCGGATTCTGGGGCAGTTCGTGCGTGATCTGTCCTTTGAAAACATCGTTGCGCAAAAGGGTGCGCTGGGCGGTGAAGTGCAGCCCGACGTTCAGGTTCAGGTCAGCCTTGATGCGCGCAAGCGCCAGGTGGCGAACCAGTACGAAGTGGTGGCCAAGTTCAAGACCACCTCGAAAAACAAGGCGAATGGAGAAGCGCTTTTCCTGCTGGAGCTGGATTACGGCGGCATTTTCCATGTCGAGGGCGTGCCTGAAGAACAGTTGCATCCCTTCCTGCTTATCGAGTGCCCCCGGATGCTGTTTCCGTTCATCCGTCGGATCATCAGCGATGTGACCCGCGACGGCGGTTTCCCGGCGCTGAACATCGATACGGTGGATTTCCTGGCCCTGTACCGGCAAGAGCTTGCCCGCCGCGCTGAAGTTCAGGCGCAGCAACAGCCGGTTTCCTGACGTCGGTCCCGCAGTTTCACCGACAACGGGGCACCTTGCGCAGTTGGGGTGCCTGATAATGGCGCCATTAATTCCGCAAACGCGGCACCGGTGTTGGCGGCGGATAGAATCCTGCATTGCCCCGGCTGGTCGATACCCATCACGCGGGCTCACATGAATCATATCATAGGGTGGCTGTGGCGCGGCCAAAGAAAGATTCTTTGACATTGGTTATCGCGGCTCTTTCAATTCGTCATAAATACCCTAACATGTCATTAAATCATGTTACATGATTTACTGCTCGTGGTCCGGGGAGGACGGCCGTAATGGCTGCCGGTCATGGTGACAGGGAGGAAAGACGCCATATGCCGGAAGCGCCGGAGGCCAGGACTGCATTGATTCAGATGCTGGGGATCGAAAAATCCTTCCCGGGCGTCCGTGCCCTGCAAAATGTCAGCTTCGACCTGTACCCCGGGGAAGTTCATGCCCTAATGGGAGAGAACGGTGCCGGCAAGTCGACGCTGATGAAAATTCTTACCGGGGTCTATCAGCCGGACGGCGGGGAACTTCGCGTGGACAACGTGCCGGTTTCGGTTCCCAATCCTCATGCGGCACAGGCCTTGGGAATCAGTATCATCCATCAGGAGCTTTTCCTGATGAACCATCTGACGGCGGCGCAGAACATCTTCATCGGTCGTGAGCCCCGGAAGGGGCTTGGCATCTTTGTCGACGAAGACCAGATGAAACGAGACGCGGCAGCGATCTTTCAGCGCATGAAGGTCAACATACTGCCGACGACAGAGGTCGGACAGATGACGGTGGCCCGTCAGCAGCTGGTCGAGATCGCCAAGGCACTGTCCTACAATGCCCGCGTCCTGATCATGGATGAACCGACATCGGCCCTGAATGAAACCGAGGTCGAGCATCTTTTTGCGATCATCGATGACCTGAAGGCGAACGGGGTGGGTATCGTCTACATCACCCACAAGATGGACGAGGTGAAACGTATCGCCGATCGTGTCACGGTGATGCGTGACGGGCAATATATCGACACCTTGCCCGCCGCGACGACACCGATGTCGACAATCATTCAGCTTATGGTCGGACGCGAACTGGCAGACCAGCATAGGGCGACCGGTCACGGAACCGACGAAGAGGTTCTGCGTGTTGCGGGACTGAACAGCAGGAATACGATCCGCGATGTCAGTTTTACCCTGCGCAAGGGCGAAATCCTGGGCTTTGCCGGGCTGATGGGGGCCGGGCGGACGGAGGTTGCCCGCGCCGTTTTCGGCGCCGATCCGATCGACAGCGGCACGATCCATGTTCACGGAAAAGAACGCCGGATCACCAGTCCGGCCGATGCGGTCGCGGCGGGCATTGCCTATCTGTCCGAAGATCGCAAACACTTCGGTCTCGTCACAGGAATGTCAGTGCGCGACAACGTCACAATGGCAAGCTGGTTCCGGTATCTGTCTGGCCGGGTTTTCATGCGCGACGCCGATCTTGACAGGGTGGCGGGCGAGTATGTCGCAAAGCTGCGCGTCAAGACGCCATCCGTAAAGCAGGAAACGCGGCTTCTGTCCGGAGGCAACCAGCAAAAGGTCGTCATCGGCAAGTGGCTGCTGCGCGACTGCGACATCCTGATCTTTGATGAGCCGACTCGCGGGATCGATGTTGGTGCCAAGGCTGAAATCTATCGTCTTCTGGAAAGCCTGGCGGAACAAGGCAAGGCCATCATTGTGATCTCCTCTGAATTGCCGGAAGTTTTGCGCCTGTCCCACCGGATCGTGGTGATGTGCGAAGGCCGCATCACCGGCGAACTCGACGGGCGCACGGCGACCCAGGAACAGATCATGACGCTGGCGACACAGCGCAAATCGGCAGCCGCCTGAACGGGAGATACCAGGATGTCTGATACGACTGTTGGCAATACCGCGACGGTGAAATCCGGGTTTCTGACTGCTGCAACCATGCAAAAGGCAGTCGCCTTTGCGGTTCTGATCGCGCTTCTTGCCTTTTTCAGCCTGTTTGCCACGAACTTTGCCACCGGTGCCAACATGGTCGGCATCATGCAGGCGACGGCGGTCAACGGCGTTCTGGGTGTGGCCGTGACCTTTGTCATCATCTCTGGCGGCATCGACCTTTCCGTCGGCACGATGATGACGCTGACCGCAGTCGTTGCGGGGCTGGTGCTGACAAACCTGGGCATGCCTTTGCCCATGGGCATCATCGGTGCAATTGCCGCCGGCGCCTTCATGGGGGCGATTTCCGGCGTCGTGATCGCCAAGCTGAAAATCCCGCCCTTTATCGCTACGCTTGGCATGATGCAGATTGCGCGGGGTTTGGCGCTGGTGTTTTCAGGCGCGAAACCGATCTACTTCAACGACACGCCAAACTACGGGCTGCTGTCGCCGGAAAGCTCGATCTCTGCGCTGATCCCGGGGCTGGAAATTCCAAACGGCGTGATGATCATGTTCGGGGTCGCGATCATCGCCTCGGTCGTGCTGAACCGGACGATCATCGGCCGCATGATCTTTGCGCTTGGTTCCAACGAAGAGGCCGCACGGCTTTCCGGTATCAAGGTCGAGAACTGGAAAATCCTGACCTATGCGATCTGCGGTGGCATCTGCGGTATCGCCGGGCTGATCGTATCATCCCGCCTGAACTCGGCCCAGCCGGCGCTGGGGCTTGGCTATGAACTTGACGCCATTGCGGCCGTCGTCATTGGCGGCACCTCACTGGCTGGTGGGCGCGGAACGGTGATGGGCACCATCATCGGCGCTTTCATCATGAGCGTGTTGACGAACGGCCTTCGCGTGATGGGCGTTCTTGAAGAATGGAAGATTGTCGTGACCGGGGTGATCATCATCGTCGCGGTCTTCATCGACATCGTCCTGCGGAAGCGGGCCTGATCAAGGGAAAAATCCCGGGACGGAACGCTTGGAAAGACCCCGGAGGCAACGCGTGCACCGGGGAGCATAACCAGGGAGGAACCCATGAAGAAGACTATCCTGACTTCGGCACTGGCGCTTGGCCTTGCCTTCGGCGCGACGCCGGGCTTTGCCCAGGACGTTTATTTCCCGATCATTGCCAAAGGCTTCAGCCACCAGTTCTGGCAGGCCGTCAAGGCCGGCGCAGAGGAAGCCGCCGCACGCAATGGTGTGACGATCACCTTCGAAGGCCCGAACACAGAGGCCGAAATCGACAAGCAGACCGACATCCTGAACGCCGCCATCGCCAAGGCACCGCAGGGTCTGGGTTTTGCCGCGCTGGACAGCCAGGCACAGGTTCCGGCACTGCAAAAGGCCGCGGACGCGGGCATCCCGATTGTGGCCTTTGACTCGGGCGTGGAAAGCGATCTGCCGCTGACCACCTGCACGACCGACAACATGGCTGCGGCTGCCGCTGCCGCCGACGGGCTGGCCAAGGCCATCGGCGAAGAGGGCAAGATCGCAGCCGTGATCCACGACCAGACTTCGGCCACAGGCATCGGTCGCCGCGACGGGTTCCTGAACAGGATCAAGGAAGCCTATCCGAATATCGAGGTGGTCGATGTTCAGTATGCCAATGATGCCTTGAAAGCGACCGACAACGTCAAGGCGATGCTGCAGGCCAATCCGGAGATCAAGGGCATTTTCGCCTCGAACGAAGGCTCGGCCATCGGTCTGGCCGTTGCGATCAAGGAATCGGGTGCGGCCATCGTCGGTGTCGGCTTCGACTCGGGCAAGTCGCAGAAAGATGCCATCATGGATGGCACCCTGATCGGCGCTGTCACACAGAACCCGGTTGGCATTGGCCAGTGCGTGGTCGACAGCCTGGCAAAGGCAATCAAGGGCGAAGAACTGCCCAAGGTCATCGATACGGGCTTCTACTACTACACCAAGGACAACATGGCCGATCCGAAGATCGCCGCAGTTCTTTACGACTGATCGATTCGTCGTTCCTTGCGCCCCTGCCAATTCGGTGGGGGCGTCTTTCGATATGTCGTAGTGCTGCCAATTGACGCGACCGTTTGTGCTGTCGCGCAGGAGTATCGCATGCTGATTGGATTGGACCCAATTCTCGGGCCCGACTTCTTGTCGGTCCTGCGCGCAATGGGCCATGGCGATGAAATCGCCATTGTGGATGGAAACTATCCCGCCCTGACAGATGCCCGGCGTCTGATACGGGCTGACGGGCTGACCCTTATCCCGGTCCTGCGCGCCGTTCTGTCGGTTCTGCCTGTCGACACATCTGTGCCGCACGCAATTTTCAGGGCTGTCAACGCAACGTCACCGGACATGCCCGATCAGGTCCATGAAGAGATCGCGGCGCTTTGCGCCAGCATGGTGCCGGGGCACAGCGTTACGCCGCTTGCGCCCACCGCATTCTATGACCGTGTCAAGACGGCACATGCCATCATTGCAACCAGCGAACCCAGATTTTATGCCAACGTCATCCTGAGGAAAGGTGTCATCGCACCCTGACCACGGATACAGAAGAAGCGCCGCCTTTTCGGGCGGCGCCAGTCGGGTTCAGGCCTCTTCCCCGGATTTCCTGGCGAGCGCCAGCACGATCAGCGAGACGCCGTTCGACAACAGCTCGATTGCCAGGAACATGCCCAGCACCACTGCGGCCGATTGCGGGAAGTTCGACAGGATCATGAAGCCGAGCAGCAGGGACAGCCCGCCCGCCAGAAACAGGATCCAGCGGACATTCCTGGACCGTGCGCCGAGGCCAAGCACAAGCCGGAAGATACCCAGAACCACCATCAGGATTCCGACCAGAAGGGTCAGCGAAAGCGCGCCTTCCAGCGGATTTTTCACAAGGCTGATGCCCAACAACAGGATCGCAATCCCAAGCAGGATGGATACGATGCGCCCACCCCAACCCTGATCTCCAAAGGCAGAGATGACGGTCAGGATGCCGACCGCAATGAACATGTAACCTGCCAGCAATTCTGCCGTAAGCGTAGCTGCCAGCGGATTGGTCAGGGCGAAGAATCCCCCAATGACCGAAATGATCCCCGCGATCAGCCATAAGAACCAGTTTTTCATTGTCTCCTCCTACGCCTTACATCACCAAGCACCAACCGTTCACATATTTGTTACAGAAGTTTTCAGTTCGTCAACAATTGTGATCGCCTGACCCGCTCTAGGCTGCTGGTTTCCGTCGACCGGGCCGGTCCTGCGAGCGGCGGTTTCGCCCGTCGTGCAGGGAGTATCACACTTCATTTCTGCGGAGACAGGCGAGAAAGCCCGGCACAACTGCTCGGGATCGGGCGCTTGCCCCGGCAACATGCAAGCGCTGCCGGGTTTTGTGTGGTGACGATGAATCGTCTGCCCGTTGGTCCCTTCACTTCCGCACATCTTCACGTTCAGTATGCGGGTCATGAGGATTCGCGAAAACAGCACACGCGCCGTCGATCGTCATACAACTTGCGCCATCAGACGAGATTGAAATGCCGGTTCCAAGATACTGTCCACCACGCCGCCCCTTTTATGATGTGGTGATTGTCGGGGGTGCTGCCGTGGGATCTTCGGTGGCTTACTGGCTTGGGCAGGAAGCGGGTCGTCAGCTTGCCGTTCTGGTTGTGGAGCGCGATTCAACTTACGAGTTCTCATCTACCGCGCTGTCCGCCAGCGGGATCCGGCAGCAATATTCCAACCCGATCAATGTGAAGATCAGCCAGTTCGGCGTCGACATCATCCGGGGTTTCGTGGAGCGGATGGCCGCATACTTTCCCGGAGAGCCTGCGCCAGATCTGGGATTCAAGGAATATGGTTATCTTTACTGCTGCTCGGCCGATGGCGTGGATGCCGCGCGCGAAAGGGTAGAGATGCAGCGCAGTCACGGCGCGCATACTGTCTTTCTTGATCCTGAAGAGCTGAAGGCGCGCTTTCCCTGGCTGAACGTAGACGATCTTGGTGGTGGCTCGTGGGGGACCGAAGCCGAGGGCTGGTTCGATTCCATGGGTCTTCTGACCGGTTTTCGCAGGGGGGCGAAAGCGGCCGGGGCAGAATACATCGACAACTGTGTAACCGGACTGACAGTGGCAGGTGGCAAGGTCACACAGGTGACACTGGCCACTGGCGAACAGGTCGGCTGCGGTGTTCTGGTCAACGCCGCCGGACCCCGCGCGCAGCAGGTCTGCGCGATGGCGGGTCTGACGCTACCGGTCTCGCCGTTCAAGCGGTACAGCTTTGTCTTTTCCAGTGCGAAGCCGATCCCGGGGCGGATGCCGATTGTCATTGACCTGTCGGGCACGTTCGTTCGGCCCGAGGGCCCGCTGTTTCTGGCCGGCAATACACCGGGCGATGACGGGCCGGCGGATTATGACGATTTCGGGCCCCGGCATCAGGAGTTTGAGGAGGCGATCTGGCCAGCGCTGTGGCACCGGATCCCCGCGTTCGACGCGCTCCGGGTGCAAAGTTGCTGGACCGGGCATTATGAGATGAACACGCTTGATCATAATGGCATCATCGGCTTTCACCCTGAGGTGACCAATTTCATGTTCGCCAATGGATTCTCGGGGCACGGCTTGCAACAGTCGCCCGCTACGGGTCGCGCGGTGATGGAACTCATCGTTCACGGCGTGTTCCGGACGCTGGACTTGACCCCCTTCGCTTACGAGCGCGTCGTGACAAACCGTCCTTTCCTTGAGGATGCGGTGATCTGACCTTTTGGCAGGGGTACTTGGCCCCAGTCGGTAACGTTCCTGAACCTCACCGTAAAGACAGTGGCCGGTGGCGGGGTTGTTGTCGGCAATGCCCCGAGCATCATGTCGGCGTTTCGGCGAAACACGGCCCTGTTGCCCGGTCGCAGATTTCAGTCACCCTCGACAAACACCTCATCGCGCTTCTTGCGGATGGCCGGCAGCAGTACCACGACCAATACGGCAACCGTCAATGCCAGTAAAACGGCGCTGATGGGCCTCGTGACAAAGATCGACGGATCACCCCGGCCAAGGATCATCGCGCGGCGCAGATTTTCTTCCAACATGGGACCAAGCACGAAGCCGAGAAGCAGCGGCGCGGGTTCGCAACGCAGCTTGATCAGCGCATAGCCCAGAAGCCCGAAGAAGGCGACGGCGAAAAGGTCAAAAGCATTGGAATTGACCGAATAGACGCCGATGGAACAGAAGGCCATGATGATGGGAAACAGAACGTGATAGGGCACCCGCAGAAGCCGCACCCAAAGCCCGATCAGCGGCAGGTTCAGAACCACCAGCATCAGGTTTCCGATCCACATGCTGGCGATGATGCCCCAGAACAGGGCGGGCTGTTCGCTTGCCACGTTCGGCCCCGGCACGATGCCCTGAATGATCATCGCGCCAACCATAAGCGCCATCACCGGGTTTGCCGGGATGCCCAGCGTGAGGAGTGGAATAAAACTGGTCTGCGCCCCCGCGTTATTGGCTGATTCTGGCCCGGCGACCCCGGCAATCGCGCCCTGACCAAAGTCTTGCGGCCGGTCGGACATCCGCTTTTCTATCGTGTAGGAGGCAAAGGAAGCCAGCACCGCCCCGCCGCCCGGCAGGATCCCGAGGATGGAGCCCACCGCCGTGCCGCGCACCATCGGTGCAACCATCGCCTTCAGCTCGGCGCGCGACGGGAACAGACCGCCCAGTTTTGTTCCCAGAACGGTCCGGTCCTGCTCGCCCTCAAGATTGCGGAGGATTTCGGCGATGCCGAACATGCCCACGGCAAGTGCAACAAAGTTTAGACCGTCGGCATATTCCCTGATTCCCAGGGTAAACCGCGGCGTTCCGGAATAGATGTCCGTTCCGACCATCCCCAGCAGCAGGCCCAGAACCACCATCGCGAGCGCTTTCAGGATCGAACCATGTGCCAGGGCGATGGCCGAGACGAGGCCGAGAACCATCAGGCTGAAATATTCCGCCGCGCCGAATTTCAGCGCGATGGTTGTCAGGGGCGGGGCAAAGAGCGCGACCAGAAGGGTTGCCACGGTGCCTGCAAAGAAAGATCCCAATGCAGCCACGGCCAGCGCTGTGCCGGCCTTGCCGCGCCGGGCCATCTGGTAGCCGTCGATGGCCGTGACGGCAGAGGAGCTTTCGCCCGGCATGTTGATCAGTATGGCGGTTGTCGATCCGCCGTACTGCGCACCGTAATAGATGCCCGCCAGCATGATCAGCGATGACACGGGCTCAAGCTGGAAAGTGATCGGCAAAAGCATGGCGATGGTCGCTGTTGCCCCGATGCCGGGAAGCACGCCGATCAGTGTGCCAAGGATCACGCCAATCAGGCAGAACAGCAGGTTTTCGGGGCTGGCCGCAGTGGCAAAGCCAAGGCCGAGGTTTGAAATCAGATCCATGATCGCCTCAGAAGCTTAGCCATGGGCCAATGCGCCGGAACGGCAGGCCGAGGGCGTAGGAAAAGACCAGTGTCGAAAACACCGTGACGGCGAGGGCCAGAAGCAGCGCCCAGTGCAGTTTCATCTTCGGCGACGCCATACCGGCGATGACCGTGGTCAGAAAGATTGCAGGAACAAACCCCAGTCCCCGGACCGTCAAACCGAAGAAAATCGGTGCGGGCAGGATAAAGGCCGCGCCGCGCCAGGCAAATGACCCTATGTCGCCGGGCGCATCGGTCTTGAAGGCATTGAACAGCACCAGAAGGCCGAAAACGATCAACACTCCGGACAGGACAAGCGGGAAATAGCCGGGGCCCATGCGGAAGGCGGTGCCACGTTCAAGGCCCAGCGACTGTATGCCAAAGAACAGGCCGAACAACAGGAACAGGATGCCCGATGCGGCATCCGCGCGGTTGATGGATGTGATTTTCATGGGAACCCCTGCAAGGCGGAACGGGCCGCGCCGGGTGGCGCGGCCCTTGTCCATCAGTCTGCGTAGACGCCAGCGGTTTCGATCACCGGTTTCCACCGGGCAATTTCCGCATCAAGCTTGGCCTTCAGCGCGGCGGGCGTGGCGTCGGCTGCGGGTGAGGGCGCGGTACCGAGTTCCGCCAGTTTTGTCGCGATCCCCGGATCGGCCAGCGCCGCCTGCAGCGACACGGAGAGGCGATCCACAACCTCGGCAGGCGTACCCTTCGGGGCGTAGAGGCCGTGCCAGACCGACACTTCCAGCGCGGGGAAGCCGCTTTCAGCCACGGTTGGCAGATCGGGGAAGATATCCAGCCGCGCTGGCGTGGTCACGGCATAGGCCTTGATCGTACCGCCCTTGATCTGTTCGGCAGTATTGGTGGTCTGGTCGCACATCAGGTCGATCTGCCCGCCCAGAAGTTCCGTCATCGCCGGACCCGTGCCCTTGTAGGGAACCGTCACGATCGGTGCTTCAAGCGCCTGCATGAACAACATCCCGCACAGGTGCGACGCCGCCCCGATCCCGGCATTGGCCATGGTGATCGTATCGGCGTTTTCCTTGACATAGGTAACGAGCGAGGCGAAATCGGTCGGTTCCAGATCCTTGCGCGCCACGACGGTCATCGGCACCTCGGTGACGAGGCCCACATATTCGAACGCTTCGGTCGGGCTGTAGGCGAGGTTGCGATACAATGTGGCGCTGGTCGCCATACCGATGTGATGCAGCAGGATGGTATAGCCATCCGCCTCGGCACCGGCGACCTGACCCGCGCCCAGCGTGCCGCCCGCGCCGCCCACGTTTTCGACGATGATCTGCTGGCCAAGGTCGGCCGACATGCGTTCAGCGATCAGGCGGCCCACCGTATCGGTCGGACCCCCGGCGGAAAACGGCACGACCATGGTGATCTGGCGGTCGGGATAGGTTTGGGAAAATGCGGCGGATGCGGTCAGGATCGCGCCGACGGCAAGGCCGGCAAGCGTTTTCGAATTGGTCATCTTGTCCTCCCAGACAGGCTTTGGTCGCCCCGCGCAGGCTCTCCTTTGCCGCGCGGTCGCGGAAAGAAAGCCGTGCTGCGAACCCTGATGCCAAGGCGAACTTCCGGACGGGGCGCGGATTTTCCCTTCGCTCACCGCGCGATGGGTGGAAAGGGTAACAAAGCGGCGCGCGGGTGGGTGGATTTCCACCCAAAAAGAGGCCTCTCACACTTCGGCTTCGTCTCCGTCAAGGATCAGATGGCGGTCAAGGCCATGCTTCTGCATCTTCTCATACAGCGTCTTGCGGCTGATCCCCAGCGTTTCATAAACCGGGCGCAGCCGACCGCCATGCGCGGCAATTGCAGCGGCGATGACGCTTCGTTCATACTCTGCGACCCGTTCGGCAAGGCGGGGCGGGGCATCGCCTTCAACCTTCATCCAGTCCAGCCCCAACACATGCCGTTCCGCCGCATTGCGCAGTTCACGCACATTTCCCGGCCAGTCGCGTGCCGACAGGTCTGCCAGCAGGGTGGCGTCAGGCAATCGGTCCTCGACCCCGTGGCGTGCGGCGCTTTCGCGCAAAAGATGCAGGAACAGGATCGGAATGTCATCGCGCCGGGCCGCCAGCGGTGGCAGACAAAGGTTGGTTACATTGAGCCGCCAGAACAGATCCTCGCGGAATTCACCGCGCGCCATCGCCTGCGCAAGATCAGTTTTGGACGTTGCCAGAAAACGCACATCCAGCGGGACAGGATCATTGGATCCCAGCCGCAGGATCACCCGGTCCTGAAGCACGCGCAGCAGTTTGGCTTGCAGGTCCAGCGGCATCGAACCTATCTCGTCCAGCAGGATCGTCCCGCTGCGGGCGTGTTCGAACCGCCCGTAGCGTGCACGCATGGCGCCGGGAAATGCCCCGGCTTCGTGCCCGAACAGTTCGCTTTCGATCAGGGCTGCGGGCAGGGCTGCACAGTTTATGGCGACAAAGGGTTTGCCTGCGCGCGGCGACAGGTCATGCAGGATGCGCGCGACGACCTCTTTGCCAGAGCCGGTGGGGCCGCTGATCAGCACATCCGTTTCGGACGGGCCGATGCTGCGGATCTGGCGGCGCAGGTCCACCAGCGCCGCCGATCTTCCCGGCAATCGTGATTCCACGTCGTCGCGCTGGCCCGCCACGGCGCGCAGACGGCGGTTTTCCATCACCAGCGCGCGGTGATCCAGTGCCCGCTTCAGCACAGCGGCCAGCGCCTGCATCGAAAACGGCTTTTCGATGAAGTCATAGGCCCCGCGCCGCATCGCTTCCACTGCCAGTGCAACCTCGGCATGGCCGGTGATCAGGATCACGGGCAGGTCGGGATCAAGGTCCGTAAGCCGCTGCAAAAGGGTCATGCCATCCATACCGGGCATGCGGATGTCGGACACAACAACACCGTTCAGCCCCGGTCCGGCCACCCCGAGTGCCTCTTCGGCCCTGGCAAAGGCGCGCACGTTATGACCCGCCAGTTCCAGGGCCTGTTCTGTGGACTGGCGCATCGCCATGTCGTCATCGATAAGCAGGATGGTTGGGATCATGTCATTCCGCCGCCAGTTCACCGGCTTCGGCCATCCGCATCACCACCGAGAACACCGCCCCGCCGTCGGGATGGTTGGCGACACGCAGATCTCCGCCAAAGTCCTGAAGGATATTGTAGCTGATCGACAGTCCCAGCCCGAGTCCGCTTCCCACCGTCTTGGTGGTAAAGAACGGGTCAAAGATGCGGTCCATGATGGCGGGGGCAACACCCGGCCCGCGGTCCCGCAGGGTCAGCGTGACCATGCCTGCGTCCCTGCTGGCTGCAATGTCGATCGCGCCGCCTGTGCCGTGCATGGCATCGGCAGCATTTGACAGAAGGTTGACGATCACCTGTTGCAACCGCACCGGTCCTCCAAGCACCGGGGGAAGATCGGAAGGAAGCTCCACTCGCACCGTCACGCCCGATGCTTTCAGCCGTGATTCTGCGATCTGCACCGCATCTGCCACGGCCTGCGCCAGCGAAAGCGTTTTCAGCTTCTCGTCCGGTTTGCGCGCGACGTTGCGCAGGTGGCGGGCGATGGTGGCCATACGGTCGATCAGCGACAGGATTTGGCCCATATTGTCTCGCGCGCGGGAAAGGTCACCCCGGTCGATCAGCAGGGTGGCGCTGTCGGCGTAGTTGCGCACGGCGGCCAATGGCTGGTTGATTTCGTGGCTCAGCGCCGCCGACATCCGCCCAAGTGCGGCCAGCTTTCCCGCCTGAACCAGATCGGCCTGCATCCGGTGAAGCTCGTCATTGGCCTGCCGCAGGTCGGCCGTGCGTTCCGCAACCTGGCTTTCCAGCTCTGCCTGCGCGCGGGCTTGCAGGGCGATGCGCTCCCCCAGCCGGGCGCGACGTTGCCAAAGTGCCCAGCTTAGCGACAGCGCGATTCCAAGGAACATGACAAAGGCTGCCATCGCCAGCCGCATCTGTGCGCGCAGCGGGGCGGTGTCGAGCAGAACCTGCACCGTCCAGCCCGTCGAAGGCATTTCGCGGTTGATGGAGAGATATTCCCGCACCGCGCCATCGGTACCGGCCAGCGTCACCAGATTTTGCCCGGCATCCCTTGTCTCTTCTTGCCCAAGCGGCTGCAGGATCTGGTCGGCATATCGGCGCGAGGCCGTCGTCCTTGCGATCCGCTCGGGGGTCAGCGGCAGCATCCCCCGGAAAAGCCAGACCGGATCGGTCGCCATGAAGACGATGCCTTCGGGGTCGGTGACCAGTGTCTGGTGGGTCGGGGCACGCCATCCGGGCTCAAGATCCTCGACCCCGATCTTCAGCGCCACCACCCCGACGATCCGCCCCGCCCAATCCCGCACGGAGGAAGCGAAATAATAACCTCTCACCCCCGAGGTGGTGCCAAGCGCAAAGAACCGCCCCTGACCACCGGCCGCAGCTTCGGTGAAATAGGGCCGGTAGGCAAAGTTCTGTCCGATGAAGCTGTCGTCCTTGTCGAAATTCGACGCGGCGAGCGTCGTGCCATCGGGTTTGATCAGGTACAGGTCCGAAGATTCCATCACCCTGTTGGTATATTTGAGCCAGAGGTTCATCGCCTCCACCTCCTCCGGCACGGGCGGCGTGGTCAGAAAGTTGCGGACTTCTGTCTGTCGGGCAAGCAGCGCGGGCAAGGCTTCGTATCGCCGCAGATGCCCCTCCAGTGCATTGACGGTCTGGCGCAGGGTGCTGTCCGCTGTCTCCACTCCGTTGGCGAGGGTCGAGGTTCGGACAAAACGCTCCACCCCAAGGACAAGCGCAAGGCAAATCACCGTGCCCGCCACCATTGCCCATATTCGCCGTGATCGTGCCAAACCGATCCGCCTCATGTTCTCGCTGTCGTGTGTCCAGGTGTTCTTGTGTCTAGAGGTGCCGGAAACGATTGCGCTTGTATAGCCGTCGCGCGGGCAAGTCCGTTGAACAGGCGCCGTCGCCGTAAAACGACCCATCCGTTAGGCCATTGCCTTGCATCGGTTACGGACGAAGATTTTTGGCACCTCCAACCTCCAGCGATCATCGGGTATGCGGCGCTGCAAAAGCGGCCGCCCATGGGGGGTGATGAGGGGTAAGCAAAGGTCCGGTGGACCTTTGCCCCGAAGAAAGCCTGCGCTTGCGCAGGCCGGGAGGCGGGCGCTGGCCCGGCGGCGCGTGCCGTGCCTTGATTCCGGGCCGGGAACGCCGATACATCTCCCCCCACTTCCCAAACCCGGCTTTTTCCTGTAAGCGCCCCCAATCTGTGACGTGACGCCCTTGGCCCCGGGCACATGCAAAGGATTGGGGTGGCGGCAATGGGGCCGCCGGATATGGGAGACCCGGAACGCCGGGAGTGCTCCCCAGAGGAAACGACATATGTTCAACATCACCAAGAAATCGATCCAGTGGGGCAATGAAACGCTCACCCTGGAAACGGGCAAGGTTGCCCGTCAGGCCGACGGTTCGGTCATCGCCACGCTGGGCGAAACCTCTGTCATGGCCAACGTGACTTTTGCGAAATCCGCCAAGCCGGGGCAGGATTTCTTTCCGCTGACCGTGCATTATCAGGAACGCTACTATGCAGCCGGCAAGGTGCCCGGCGGCTTCTTCAAGCGCGAGGCGCGTCCTTCTGAAAAGGAAACGCTGACTTCGCGCCTGATTGACCGCCCGATCCGCCCGCTGTTCGTGGAGGGCTTCCGCAACGAGGTTCTGGTCATCGTCACCGTGCTGTCGCACGATCTGGTCAACGAACCCGACATCCTCGGCATGATCGCTGCTTCCGCCGCGCTGACGATTTCCGGTGTGCCGTTCATGGGTCCGATCGGTGCGGCGCGCGTTGGTTTCGTCAACGGCGAATACGTGCTGAACCCCGATTGCGAGGATATGCACAAGCTGCGTGAAAGCCCGGATCAGCGCCTCGATCTGGTTGTCGCCGGCACCAAGGATGCCGTGATGATGGTCGAATCCGAAGCTTATGAGCTTTCGGAGGCGGAAATGCTGGGTGCGGTCAAATTCGCCCATGCCTCGATCCAGCCGGTGATCGACCTGATTATCGATTTCGCGGAAGATGCCGCGAAAGAGCCGTTCGATTTCAGCCCGCCGGATTATTCCGCGCTGTATGCCTCGGTGAAAAAGGCCGGGGAAAAGGCGATGCGCGCCGCTTTCGCCATCCGCGACAAGCAGGAACGCACCACCGCCATCGGCAATGCCGTCGAGGGCATCAAGGCAGCGCTTTCCGAAGAAGAGCTGGCCGATGAGAACCTCGGCTCTGCCATCAAGAAGCTGGAAGCATCGGTGCTGCGCGGCGATATCATCAACGGCGCCCCGCGCATCGATGGCCGCGATACCAGAACCATCCGCCCGATCGTCTGTGAAACCGGCATCCTGCCTCGCACGCACGGTTCGGCCCTGTTCACCCGCGGCGAAACGCAAGGGTTACTGGTGACGACACTGGGCACAGGCGAGGATGAGCAGTTCATCGACGCGCTGACCGGCACGTCAAAGATGAACTTCCTGCTGCACTACAACTTCCCGCCCTATTCGGTGGGTGAGGTCGGCCGCTTTGGCCCGCCCGGACGTCGCGAAATCGGCCACGGCAAGCTGGCCTGGCGCGCGTTGCAGGCGGTGCTGCCTGCGGCCACCGATTTCCCCTATACCATCCGCGTGGTGTCTGAGATCACCGAATCCAACGGCTCGTCCTCGATGGCGACTGTCTGCGGCGGTTCGCTTTCGATGATGGATGCGGGCGTGCCGCTGAAAGCGCCGGTTGCCGGTGTGGCGATGGGCCTGATCCTCGAAGAAGACGGCAAATTCGCCATCCTGTCCGACATTCTGGGTGACGAGGATCACCTCGGCGACATGGATTTCAAGGTGGCAGGCACCGAGAACGGCATCACGTCGCTTCAGATGGATATCAAGGTTGCGGGCATCACGCCCGAGATCATGGAAAAGGCTCTGGCACAGGCAAAAGATGGCAGGATGCACATCCTGGGCGAAATGGCCAAGGCGATTTCCGCACCGCAGGGCTTCTCTGAATATGCGCCCAAGATCGAAACGCTGACCATCCCCACCGACAAGATCCGTGAAGTGATCGGTTCGGGCGGCAAGGTGATCCGCGAGATCGTGGAAACCAGCGGGGCCAAGGTCGACATCAACGATGACGGCATGATCAAGATCGCATCGTCCTCTGCCGACGCGATCAAAAAGGCCTATGACATGATCTGGTCGATCGTGGCGGAACCGGAAATCGGGCAAATCTACACCGGCAAGGTGGTCAAGCTGGTCGATTTCGGGGCTTTCGTGAACTTCTTCGGCAAGCGCGACGGGCTGGTGCACGTTTCCCAGATCGCGTCGAAACGGTTGCAACACCCGAACGAGATTCTGAAAGAAGGTCAGGAAGTGAAGGTCAAGCTTCTGGGCTTTGACGAGCGCGGCAAGGTGCGCCTGGGCATGAAGATGGTCGACCAGGAGACCGGTGCCGAAATCGCCGAGAAAAAGGAAGAAGCCGCCGAAGGGTGAGCATCTTGATTGCAGTCTGACACGGCCCCGGTGGAAACGCCGGGGCCTTTGTATTATGGGGGGTCCATGCCCGATCCCGTGCTTGCCTCGACTGTTACGATCATTGCGGTCTGCTACAACAGCATGGCCGTGTTGCCTGCGATGCTGGCCTCGGTTTCCGAGGGCGTCGCTGTGGTGCTGGTCGATAATGCCTCGACCGATGCGGAAGCGTTGCGCGACGTTGCAGAGCGGTACGGCGCACGGCTGATCCGCAATGACGAGAACCGTGGATTTGGGGTGGCCTGCAATCAGGGTGCCGCAGTTGCGACAACAGAATTCCTGCTGTTCCTGAACCCCGATGCAGAGCTTGGCGATGGCGCGCTGGAAGCGCTGGTTGCCGCAGCCCGGCATTACCCCGCCGCCTCTGCCTTTAATCCCCGTATCGCAGAGGCCGACGGCAGCCCCTATTTCAAGCGCAAAAGCCATATGATGCCGCGCCGGGAGTGGATGCGGCGCGGCTGGCCCGAGGCCGATAGCGAAGTGACCGTGCTTTCCGGTGCCGCCCTGTTTGTGCGGCGAAAGGATTTCGAGGCGGTAGGTGGTTTTGATCCGCAGATTTTCCTGTATCACGAAGACGATGATCTAAGTCTTAGGCTTCGTCATCAGCGTGGGCCGATCATGTTTGTCCGCGATGCGCTTGTTCGCCATGTCGGGGGTGGATCTTCGGTCCGCAGTCCCGAAGTAGCGGCGCTAAAGGCGTGGCACATGGGGCAAAGCAGGGTTTATGCCTGCCGGAAACATGGTATGCCATATGCGTTCGGGCGTGCTTTTCTTGGTGCAGTTGTGCAGCTCATATCGCCACTCGCCTTGATATCAGCGCGAAAACGCGCAAAGCAGATAGCGTTTCTGAAAGGTGTGCTCAGCGCGCGAAACATATCGCGGGAATTGCAAGTGGGCATGGAAGCCGAAGGCAAATGACGACTATACCGCTGTGGAAATTATGGCGCGAAATCAGGCGCATGGGACGCCAGACAAAGGCTGCTGCGCCCCAAGCCACGCGATACCTCTTTGCCACACCATACTACGATCTTGTTCTGGCAAGAAAAAAGCGAGTCTTCACAGGCGAGCTTTCCCTGGGGGCAAAGGTAGCCATCGTTCTCATCTATCCCGATCAGGGTCTGCAACCCAGCCACGGACGGCTGCTGAAGTATTTCGTGGACCGTGGATTCAGCCCGGTCGTCGTTTCAAACCTGCGGCTTTCCGACGCTGACAGGGCAAAGCTCTTGTTCCAGTGCGCCCGCTATATCGAGCGCCCCAATTTCGGATACGATTTCGGCGGCTATCGTGACGGTGTGCTTTCACTTGGTGTCAGCCTGCGAAAGATGGAGCGGCTTGTTCTTGTGAACGATTCAAGCTGGTTCCCGTTGCCGGGCTGCACCGATTGGCTTGCCGAAGCCGAGGCCTTGGGCGTGGATTTTGCCGGAGCAGTTTCCCACTATGGTGCTCCGCGTCCTGATCGCCCGGACTACCGTGGCATGATCTGGGATTATGGCTGCGACCACTATCATTTCCACTATGGCTCTTTTGCATTGCTCATCGGGCCCAATATTATGAAATCAAATAGGTTTTTAAGATTCTGGAAAACGATGCGATTGACCAATGACAAGAATCTTGTTGTCCGTCGTGGGGAACGTGGTCTGACCCGATGGGTGATCGACAACGGCTTTACCCACGATGAAACCTATTCGATCCGTGACCTTGATCGCCAACTGCAGGCGCTGGGCGATGACGCGCTTTTGGACGTGGCCCGAAACATTACACTGCCGCATGACGATGAGATGCGCGGGGTCAAGGAACAGGCTTTGGCGGAAGGGTCGCCTTCGCGGGAAGAACTTATAGCCCTCATCCTGACTTCTGTCGCCCGACAGGGTCCCAGCTATTCATTGACGGATTATGCGATCAGACGGCACGGCTTTCCCTTCCTGAAGAAAGCCATGGTTCGACTTGACCGCACCTCGTCAGACGTAGCACTGCGCATCGCGGCCAGTCTGCCGGGTGTGGAAGGCAAGGAAATTCTTGCAGAAGCATTGGCGCTTCGGGCAAGGACAAAGCTTGGCCCCGCCCCGGATGATGCCGTTTTGCCGGTCGAGTTGGCGGTTCCGCAACAAGCCGCGGTCGCAAAAGCGTCGTGATATCCCGGCCACACTGTGCCAAATTCGCCATTTTGCGTCGAAAAGCGCGATATGAGGTCACCATATCGCTGGCGCGCATCATATTCTTGATGCTTGGAATCGCGATGCGGCGCACAACTCCCGTAAGCGATCGCTGCTGTCAAAGGTCTGCCAAATGAACCTTCCTTGCTTAATTACCCGGCGCCGGTTTGCACTGACCGGTGCGGCCGCCACTGCCGGGCTGCTTCTTGGATTGCCTGCCGGGGCCGAAACCGCAAAGCCTGCCAAAGCCGAAGGCTGGGTTCTGCCAGAAGAATTCAAGCCACGCATCGTGCGCTTGCGTGGTGATTTCGTGCCGGGCATGATCCTTGTCGATCCCAACCAGTTCGCGCTGTTCCTGACGCAGGACAAGGGCAAGGCGATCCGCTATGCCGTAGGCATCGCCAAGGGCGATCTATACGAAGGCGGCAACTTCTTTGTCGGTGCCAAGAAGGAATGGCCAAGCTGGACGCCGACCGCCGAGATGATCGAGCGTAGCCCGGAACATTACGCCAAATACAAGGACGGCATGCCGGGCGGCCCCGGAAATCCGCTGGGTGCAAGGGCACTGTATCTGTTCGACAAGGCGCGCGGGGATACGTTCCTGCGTATTCACGGCACGACAGAACCCTGGACGATCGGATCGGCTGTTTCGAATGGATGTGTGCGGCTGGTGAACAGCCATGTCGAACATCTGTACGACAAGGTGGAAATCGGCGCGCCCGTGGTGCTTTATCCCAAGCGTGCCGCCGCCTGATCGACTGGCGCTTTGATATGAAATGCCCCGCCGAATGGCGGGGCATTTTTGTTTGCGGCGGCTTATTCAGCCCTGCGCTTTTGCGAACCGCAGATAGGGCAGCCGGATATCCAGATCGCCGAAGCGCTGTTTCGCTTCATCGGTCGGCACCGAAAGCGCCACGATCACATCCTGTCCCGGCACCCAGTCGGCGGGGGTGGCGAAGGGCACGCCATCGGTGGCGCGCACCGCATCCAGCGCCCGCAGGATTTCTGCAAAGTTACGCCCGACCGACATGGGATATGTCATGGTCAGCCGCACCTTCCTGTCCGGACCAACGATATAGACGGTGCGGACAGTGGCGGTATTCGCGGGCGTGCGTCCCTCCGTCGGCAGATAGTAATCTGCGGGCAACATGTCATAGGCTTTCGCCACGGTCAGGCCAGTATCGTCGATGATCGGGAAGTTTGCCGGGCTCCCGGAAAACGCCTCGATGTCACGCTTCCACTTTTTGTGATCCTCGATGCTGTCTACTGACACGCCGATCACCTTTGTCTTGCGCTTTTCGAACTCCGGCGCTAGCCGGGCCACGGCACCGAATTCGGTGGTGCAGACGGGCGTAAAGTCGCGTGGGTGTGAAAAGACAATGGCATAACCATCGCCCATCCATTCGTGAAACCGGATCGTGCCTTCGGTAGATTCCGCCGTGAAATCCGGCGCGGTGTCGTTGATGCGAAGTCCCATCTGCGTGTCCTTTTGCCTGAATGGCCCTTTGCCACCAATATATGCGCGAAACCGGCGGGCTACTGCCCCTAATGGCAAAGAAGGACCGCATCGCGGTGGAATGCGGGGGCGTGGAACAGATCAGCGAAAACGCAGCGTGCAAAGGAACGCAATCTGCCGGACAGTCCTGGCGAAACGGGGTTTTTCCTGCCTTTGCGGCGTCATGCCACCGGTTGCCACCGGCACTTGGGGCTGGCAATCTCCGCCCCGGAAAGAGGTGCAGCATGATTGAAAAACGCCAGTTTTATATCGACGGTCAGTGGGTCAACCCCATTGTCCCCCGCGACCACGAGGTGATCGACCCATCGACAGAGGAAGCCTGCGCGGTGATCTCACTTGGTTCGTCGGGCGATACCGATCAGGCGGTTGCGGCCGCGTTGCGTGCGGGCGATGACTGGGCGCTGACACCGCCTGCTGAACGGTTGCGGCTGGTTCGGGCGATCCTGGCCCAGTATGAAGCCCGAGCCGAGGAAATGGCCCGCGCCATTACCCTGGAGATGGGCGCACCGATCACGATGTCGCGCGACGATCAGGCCCCAAGCCTTTCCTGGCATCTGAACAATTTCGTCACGGCTTTCGAAAAGATCGAATTCCTGCGCCCGCTTGGCCCACAGGCGCCGGAAAGCCGCATCGCGCTGGAACCGATCGGCGTTGTCGGCCTGATCACACCGTGGAACTGGCCGATGAATCAGGTCACGCTGAAGGTGATCCCGGCCCTGCTGGCTGGCTGCACAATGGTTCTGAAACCGTCAGAGGAATCGCCGCTTTCGTCAGTGCTGTTCGCAGAGCTGCTACATGATGCAGGCATACCGCCGGGAGTGTTCAACCTTGTGAACGGTGACGGGGCTGGGGTGGGAACGCGGCTTTCGGAACATCCCGATGTGCAGATGATTTCCTTCACCGGCTCCACCCGCGCGGGCATCGCGATCAGTCGCGCCGCTGCCCCCACGTTGAAACGTGTGGGGCTGGAGCTGGGCGGGAAGGGTGCCAACATCATCTTTGCCGATGCGGATGCACAGGCGGTGAAGCGTGGCACGCGGCATTGCTTCTACAACTCGGGGCAAAGCTGCAACGCACCGACGCGGATGCTGGTCGAACGCAGCTATTATGACGATGCCGTGGAAATCGCCCGGGAAACTGCCGAAAAGACCCGTGTCGGAAATGCGCATGAAGAAGGCAACCACATTGGCCCGGTGGTCAACCGGGCGCAGTTCGACCGGATTCAAGCGATGATACAGGCCGGTATCGACGAAGGCGCGCGTCTGGTTGCGGGCGGGACAGGCAGGCCCGACGGTCTGAACCGGGGCTTCTTCGTACGGCCCACAGTCTTTGCTGATGTCAACAATGCCATGCGCATCGCGCGCGAGGAAATCTTTGGCCCGGTGCTGTCGATCATCCCCTTCGACACCGAAGAGGAAGCCATCGCCATTGCCAATGACACGCCCTACGGGCTGACAAACTATGTCCAGACACAAGATGGCGCGCGGCGCAACCGTGTCGCCCGGCGTCTGAAATCCGGCATGGTTGAGACCAACGGTATGCCACGCGGGGCGGGATCGCCCTTTGGCGGGGTCAAGATGTCTGGCCGTGCACGCGAGGGCGGCGTCTGGGGCATCGAGGAGTTTCTGGAGGTCAAGGCAATTTCGGGCTGGGCAGCCGAATAGGCTGACGGCGAAAAAGCCACATTTTTCCGGGTGATGCCGGTTTGTGCCCCGCGTTTTTCTGGACCCGCGCGGCGCAACCCGGTATCTTCCTTTCAAACGGGGCGAAACGACCCCGGGGTTGAGGCAGACATGGCATTGGCAGAGCGGTTCTCGGACCTGCCTGAATACGCATTCCCGCGCCTGCGGAGCTTGCTTGACGTCCATGCACCGGGCGGCGATCCCCTTGCCATGACCATTGGCGAGCCGCGCCACCCGTTTCCCCGCTGGCTGGGCGATGTGCTTGCCGAAAACCTGTCGGGCTTTGGCCTGTACCCCCCGAACGACGGCACACCGGAACTGCTTTCGGCAATCTCGGGCTGGCTGGAACGGCGTTATGGCGTGGCGCTGGGTGCAGACAGGATCACTGTTCTGAACGGGACGCGCGAAGGGCTGTTCAACACCCATCTGGCGCTGTGCCCCGAAGAAAAGCGGGGCGGCGCCCCCTTGGTTCTGGTGCCGAACCCATTCTATCAGGTCTATGCCGTGGCCGCGCTGGCCGGATTTGCCGAACCTGTCTATGTGCCCGCCACCGCCGCGACGGGCTTTCTGCCCGACTACACTGCGCTGTCGCCCAAGGTTCTGGACCGTGTGGCGATCGCCTATGTCTGTTCACCTGCCAATCCACAGGGGGCAGTCGCCTCTGCCGATTACTGGGCATCCCTGATGGCGCTGGCGGAAAAGCATGACTTCAAGGTATTCGCCGACGAATGCTATTCGGAACTGTATCGTGGCTCACCGCCGGCCGGGGCATTGCAGGTGGCGCATTCCACAGGCACCGATCCAGAGCGGGTCTTTGCCTTTCATTCGCTGTCCAAGCGTTCCTCGGTGCCGGGTCTGCGGTCTGGTTTCGTGGCGGGCGGCCCGAAAGGCATCGCTGCCGCACGACAGTTGCGTGCTTACGCCGGGGCTCCGCTGCCATTGCCGTTGCAGCGGGTGGCTGAAAAGCTGTGGGCCGACGAAACCCATGTCGAAGCAAATCGTGTACTCTACAATGAAAAATTTGCCGACGCCGCCGCGATCTTTGCCGGGTTGCAGGGATACCGCGCGCCGGATGCCGGGTTTTTCCTGTGGCTTCCGGTCGAGGACGGCGAGGCGGCGGCGCTGAAGCTGTGGCGTGAAACCGGGGTGCGCGTGTTGCCGGGGGCTTATCTGGGCCGCGACGTGAATGGCGAAAACCCCGGCAAGGGATACATCAGGGTGGCTCTGGTCGCCCCAAGGCAAGAAACGCAGCGCGGGCTGATCATGCTTCGCGACTGCCTCTATCGGTAAGGGACGGTCAGCAATGGCATCGTATCAGGCAAGACGGCGCGATCCGCTTCTGGATCAGAACGTTCAGGCGGCGCTGGAACGGCGCGGCAAGGAATTGCTTGGTCTGACACTGATCGGGCTTGGTGTGCTGCTGTCGCTGATGCTGGCCAGCTATTCGCCCGAGGATCCGGGTTGGTTCGCCGCTGCCGAGCAGGCGGTGCACAACCGCTTTGGCCGGATCGGGGCCTCGATCGCATCGCCGCTAATGGTGATCGTAGGGCGGGGTTCCTGGGTGCTGGTGCTGGCCCTGCTGGTCTGGGGGGGGCGGTTCCTGCTGCACAGGGGCGAAGATCGCGCCTTTCCGCGCGCAATATTCGTGCCGATCGCCATAGCGGTGGCTTCGGCCTATGCGACCACGCTGCCCACACCTGCCGACTGGGGCCATTCCTTCGGACTGGGCGGCCTGTTCGGGGAAACGCTTGTTGGTGCAATCCTGAACGTGCTGCCATTTTCCTTTGCCTTCGGGCTGAAGCTGCTGTCAGTGCTGCTGGCTTTCGGTATGCTGGCACTTGGCGCCTTCGCGCTGGGTTTCAACCGCCGGGAACTGCGCGCGATCGGTCGGTTCATGATCGTTGGCCTGATCGTGACCTATTCGCGGATGCTCGACTGGCTGTCGACAGGTGCCCGCGGCACCGCCCGCGCCGCACAGGCGATGAACGACCGCCGCGCCGAACGCCGGGGCGTGGCCACCGAAGCGCAGGGGTATGAAACCAGCTTTGGCAAGGCCCGCGCCGCCGATGGCGCTGCGGCAGAGCGCGGCGGCCTTCTGTCACGCCTTCCCTCGCTGGTGCGCCGCCCGCCCGCCGCCGATCCTGTGGCCGAACTGATCGAACCGGCACTGTCACGGACCGCCATGGGGGCCGAGGCGCCGAGCGAGGCCCGCATCCGGTCCCGCATCGCAGATGTGATCCGTCAGCGCGGCACTGTCGAACCGGGCGCGCCGCGCAGCGAACCGCCGGTCATGCGCGGGCAGGCGCCCGGCGGCACTGTGTTCCGTCATGCGGCCCGCGATACGGAAATTCACAACGCCTTTGTCGATGATGCACTGCCGGATGACGAGGATGACGACGTGCTGCCCATCGGCCTGTCACATGACGACAGCATCGACGATATGCCCGCGCGGCGCGTGGTTCAGGCTGTTTCGCGCCGCCCTGTCGCGCCGTCGAAACGCGCCATGGCCGAAGCACAGCCACGTCTTGGCCTTGGCGATGCCGAAGGGTCTGCCTATGAACCGCCACCTTTGTCGCTGCTGACCAATCCGGCCGATGTGAAGCGGCATGTGCATTCCTCCGACGCGCTGGAGGAAAACGCGCGGATGCTGGAATCGGTGCTGGACGACTATGGGGTGAAAGGGGAGATCATGTCGGTCCGACCCGGCCCGGTCGTGACCATGTACGAACTGGAACCTGCGCCGGGCCTGAAGGCATCGCGCGTGATCGGTCTTGCCGACGACATTGCCCGCAGCATGGAGGCCCACGCCGCCCGTGTGGCCACCGTGCCGGGTCGCAATGTCATCGGGATCGAGCTGCCGAACGAACAGCGTGAAAAGGTCGTGCTGCGCGAAATCCTTGCCGCGCGCGATTTTGGCGACAGCAACATGCGGCTGCCGCTGGCGCTGGGCAAGGATATCGCGGGCGAGCCCGTGGTGGCTAATCTGGCCAAGATGCCCCACCTGCTGATCGCGGGCACCACCGGCTCGGGCAAATCCGTCGCCATCAACACCATGATCCTGTCGCTGCTTTACAAGCTCAGCCCTGAGGAGTGCCGGCTGATCATGATCGACCCCAAGATGCTGGAACTGTCGGTCTATGACGGCATTCCGCATCTGCTTTCCCCTGTCGTCACCGACCCTAAAAAGGCGGTTGTCGCCCTGAAATGGGTGGTGGGGGAAATGGAGGAACGCTATCGCAAGATGTCCAAGATGGGCGTCCGCAACATCGAAGGCTACAATGGCCGCGTGCGCGAGGCGCTGGCCAAATCCGAGATGTTCAAGCGCACCGTCCAGACCGGGTTTGACGAAGATACCGGCGAACCGGTTTTCGAGACAGAAGAATTCGCGCCCCAGTCGATCCCCTATATCGTCGTCATCGTCGACGAGATGGCCGATCTTATGATGGTCGCGGGCAAGGAAATCGAGGCCTGCATCCAGCGCCTTGCGCAGATGGCCCGTGCCTCGGGTATCCACCTGATCATGGCCACGCAGCGGCCTTCGGTCGATGTCATCACCGGCACGATCAAGGCGAACTTCCCCACCCGGATTTCCTTCCAGGTCACGTCAAAGATCGACAGCCGCACCATCCTTGGCGAACAGGGGGCAGAGCAACTGCTGGGCATGGGCGACATGCTGTATATGGCGGGCGGGGCCAAGATAACCCGCATCCACGGCCCCTTTGTCAGCGACGAAGAGGTCGAGGAAATCGTCACCCACCTGAAAAGCTTCGGCCCTCCCGTCTATATGTCGGGCGTGGTCGAAGGCCCGGACGAGGATGCGGCATCGGATATCGATGCGGTTCTGGGCCTGGGCGGCAACACGGATGGAGAGGACGCGCTTTACGATCAGGCTGTCGCCGTGGTGCTGAAAGACCGCAAGGTGAGCACGTCCTACATCCAGCGCAAGCTTGGCGTCGGCTACAACAAGGCCGCGAAGCTGGTGGAACAGATGGAGGAGCAGGGCGTGGTGTCATCCGCGAACCATGTGGGGAAGAGGGAGATATTGGTGCCGGAGTGAGGGGGGTGCCGTAGCGCAATTACAGGCTCTGAACATTCCCTGAACCATTGGCACCAAAAGGCGGCGGGAACCATTCCCCGCCCCGCACGTTCTGATCCCGATGGCGGCCCGGAAAGGCCGCAGGCGATCAAACGGAGATATCCCATGATGAGAACGGCAACAGCCGCCCTGGCGGCAACGGTTCTTTTTGTCCTTGCGGCCCCCGCGACGGCGCAGACGATGGTCCGTGAGGTGGAGGTCGAGGTCGACATTGCGGCCTTGCAGAACGAGAAGGCCGCCACGCGCTGGGCCACCCTGTCCGATGATCTGAAGAACGCTGTGGCTGCACGGCTGGTTGACCGGATCGCGGATGATGGCGTCCGCATCCGGATTGACGTCGATGAACTGTCGCTGGCCAGCAGTTTCGAGAGCGCGGCAGGCGTCGCCGACTCTGCCATGAAAGGCAATGTCGTGGTCAGCAGCGAAACCGATTACAGCCTGTCCGACGGCTATGATCTGACTGTCGCCTTTGCAGACGCCGGGCCGTTCTTCGCGGCAGGTACCGATCTGGCAACGCTCACCTCGGACAGCCAGCAATATTACGAAGGCATGGTAAGTGCCTTTGCCGATGCGGTGGTGAAAAACCTGAAGTAACCATCATTGGACCCGGCGCCTGTTTGGGGTCGGGTCCGCCATCCTAGCCTATGGGTTTGAAGGTCGACGGCAGCCCGCAATAGGGATCGACAGGGCTGCGGCCCGTAAAGGGCGCCCTGCCGACAAGCGCGTCAACCACGGCCGCCTGCATTTCGGGCGTCGCGGAATAGGCGTTTACGTAGCAGGGCATCGAAGGCGCGTCATACAGGTGATAGGGATAGCCAAGGCTGACCATCATCACCGGCACATCGTGCCAGGGCCGGTCCATTGCGGCATGGAAGCTGCCTGTCATTTCGCGCCAGTCGACAAAGATGCTGCTGCGGGTCAGCAGGGTTTCGTCGGCCATGACATAAAGCAGCAGATCGTGCCCGGCCGGATCGACCGGCGTGCCCCAGACATGCTCTGTCACCTCAAACCCCTCGGCACGCAGCAGGTCGGGCATCGACAGCGGTAGGGGCTGCGGCAGGAACGGGATGGTGATGCCCTTGGATACCAGCAGGATGCGATGGTGGCGTTTCCGGTCCAGTGGCAGCGTTCCGGCTGCATCATGCACAAGCGTCGGCACGCGCGCGCGGAACCCATGGGCAAAGGCATCTTCCGCCGCGCGGTCGCGGGCGGGGGTTTCGGCCCTGTCCCGGTGCAGCCCAAGCGCCGCTTTCAACGCTAGCTGCCGCCGAACCGCCTGATCGACACGCGCCCATGTCAGCCTGCCCTCTGCCAGCGCTTCTTCCAGCCAGCCGATATCGGCACCAAGGTCGTTGGAAAACAGGATGACGTCACAACCGGAGGCAACGATCTCTGCCACGTGGTCGCGGCGGTGCGAAACCGATGAAAGACCGGCCATGCCGCTGGCATCAGATACGATCAGCCCCCTGAATCCAAGCTGGCCGCGCAACAGATCCTCGTTCAGCCAGCGATTGATCGACGCGGGCTGCAAGCGGTCGGCACTGGCGGCGGGAATCGTGTCTATAAAGGCGGGAAACGCGATATGGGCCGACATCACGGTCATCACACCGCCATCGATCATGCCACGATAAAGCGCGCCGAAGGTTTCTTCCCAAGGCGTCATGCCCAGCGGGTTGATCGTGGTGACAAGATGCTGGTCACGGTCATCGTAGCCTTCGCCCGGCCAATGCTTGATGCAGGCTGCCGTTCCCGCCGCCTGAAGCGCCTCTACCATCGCAATGCCGTGGCGGCGAATGCGGTCGGGATCGTCACCGAAACCGCGGGTGGCGGTGATCGCACTGCGAAACGCCACGTTGATGTCGATCTGCGGGGTGAACGACCAGTTGATGCCGTATTCCGCTGCCTGCATGGCCATGATCGTCACCGCCTGCCGGGTTGCGGTTTCATCATCGACAGCGGCCATTCCCAGCGGATTGGGCATGACCGAAGTGCCGGGCGGGGCCATGAAGCTGCCTTCAAGATCGGCCGAGACCAGCAGGGGAACCGGCAGCGCCGCATTCAGCCGCGCCAGAACCTGGGCTGCTTCCGCCTTGTCGCCAAGCGTATGACGTGTGATCGAACCCGGCTGGTATTCCAGAACCTCTGCGATGCTTTTTTCAGACCCGTCGCGCATCAGATGGTTGATCAGATGCCCAAGCTTCTGGCGCGGCGTCATCGCGGCCAGACGCGTTTCAACCCACGCCATGGCATCTGTATCCAGATGAAATGGGGCGTCCCGGAAATCGTCAGCCATGATCATTCCCCCCAACGTCTTCCATCCCGCTTTCCCGGCCTGCAAGCCG
>JBOFCO010000009.1:0-1713 GCA_051646105.1 Paracoccaceae bacterium | reverse complement strand
CCATGCCGCCAGCACCTTCACCGCCAGCGGATCGTCGGGGCGTGACAGCAGGTCTTCGGCGCGTGTTTCCGGGGGCAGGCCCGCTTCGGCCAGATGAACGGCAAGCGCTTTGCCTGCGCTTTCGGTTTCCACGCAGCCGCGCCGCCCGCAGACGCATTGCCGCCCGTCCGGCATCACCACCAGATGCCCGAGCTGCCCCGCCGTGCCGCGCCCGCGCAGCAGTTTTCCCTGTTCCAGCACGGCGCCGCCGATGCCGGTGCCGATGGTCAGCATCACCACATTGGCCCGGCCCTTCGCCGCTCCCCAGGTGGCCTCGCCCAGCAGCGCCATGCTGGCGTCGTTCTCGATCACCACGGGCAGGCCCGTGGCCCGTTCCAGCCCATCGGCAAAGTCCGTGCCGGACAGATCGACATAGCCGCCTGACAGCACCTTGCGGCGGGCGGCGATCACCTGACCCGGCACACCAACGCCGATGCCCTGCACATCAGGCCCGCGGACCTCCGCGACCAGGTCGAGAATTCGCGCAACCACGGTTTCGGGATCGCGGGAGCTTTCGGCCTTGGCCATCGCCAGTACCCTGCCATCCGCAGCCACCCGCGCCGCGCGCAGATGCGTGCCGCCGATGTCGATGCCGATGGCCTGCCCGCCCATATCAGCCGCGCGGCATGTGGCGGGCGATGACCGCCTGCAATTCGCGCAGCCGTGGCACGGCGATGTCGGTCAACCGCTGCCGGGTGACAGCGCGGTCAAGCGAAATGCAGTCTTTCCACAGCGACCGCCCGGCAATGACACCCGACGCGCCATTCGCCATCGACGTTTCGACCTGCTGAAGGAAGGTCGCGTGATCGACCCCCGCCGACAGAACGGCCCAGGGAACATCGCCCGACATGGCGGTGATATTGGCACAGGCTTCCGCCGTGCCCGGATAGGGGATTTTCAGAACCTTCGACCCGAGGTCGAGACAAATACGGCTGCCGCCCTCGATCAGTTCGGGGATTTTGGCGGTGTAAGCAGCCTTGTCCTCTCCTTCCAGCGCATAGGTCAGGAACTCGACGACCAACAGCAGGTTTTCCTGTGCGAAGTCGGCGATCACCTGCCGCAATGTCTCGATGTTCGCGGTGTTGGCGGCGGGCGTGTCCGACCGAAGGTAAACCATGATCTTGGCCCCGGTCCCGCCCAGATCGCGGACCTTGCGCGCTGTGATCCCCGGCACCAGCGTCGAAATCCGGTAGCCCTCGGGCGATGTTTCCCAGCCCGATGCGTCCAGCCCGATCAACAGGGCCGTCGAACGATGCAGAACGCCCTGATCGACCAAACCTGGTACGGCACAAATCGGATCGACCAGAACAGCGGTGGCGTGGCGCGCCAGATGGGACGTGATGTCCATCTTGGTCATGCCCAGCACGTCATTACCGATCTTTGCCTGTTCATCGGGGGTTGCGGCCAGAAGCGTGCGCATCCCGCCGCGCTGGTCGCAGGCGATCACCATCATTGCGCCTTCGTCGCCGCAAATCTGCTGATAGCCCCGGCGCTCCGCCGTGGTCATGGCTGGCATAACCGCCTCCTCCCGTGCCTGCGCCGGAACATGGCGATTGCCAGCGTGCCGCGTTTGCGCAATAAGTTGTGCAGAAAACTGTAACACGTTGCAGAAAGGAATTGCAACCTGTCCGAAGTACGAAGTGCCCCGAAGCCATCTGAATCCGGCGAAAGCCG